>PUOA01000287.1 GCA_003551925.1 Paracoccaceae bacterium | reverse complement strand
CCGCCGCCGCCACCGCCGCCGCCGCCGCCGCCACCGCCGCCCTCGCGTTGCCCCACCCGCCCACCCGCAACGCGAGGGCGGCGGCGGCAGCGGCTGTGCCCCTTCCCGGTGCGGTCCGCTTGCGCGATGCCGGGCGCGGCGATTGCGCGGGCTTGAAGATCACCCGCGCGGGCGCCAGCTTCAGTTGACCGGCGGGGGGTGGCGGAGTAGATGAAGGGCAACGTCAGCCAGCGCCGCGCAGCGGCACGAAGCCAGAGGAGAGCACGGTGGAAGAGCTGCTCAGGGCCTATCTCCCGATCCTGATCATGTTGGCGATTGCCATCGGTCTGGGGCTTGTCCTGCTGCTGTCGGCGATCGTCATCGCCGTGCGGCACCCGGACTCCGAAAAGCTGTCGGCCTATGAATGCGGCTTCAATGCCTTCGACGACTCGCGCATGAAGTTCGATGTGCGCTTCTACCTCGTGGCGATCCTGTTCATCATCTTCGATCTGGAGATCGCCTTCCTGTTCCCCTGGGCGGTGGCGTTCAGCGAGATGAGCATGACCGCCTTCTGGTCGATGATGGTGTTCCTGGGCGTGCTGACCATCGGCTTTGCGTATGAATGGAAGAAGGGAGCCCTCGAATGGGAGTGAGCACCTCTGTCAACACCGCCGGCGCCGACCGCGAGGTCGCCACGCAGGAGCTGAACCGCGAGCTGCAGGACAAGGGCTTTCTGCTGACCGCGACCGAGGACATCATCAACTGGGCGCGCAACGGCTCGTTGCACTGGATGACCTTCGGGCTCGCGTGCTGCGCGGTCGAGATGATGCACACCTCGATGCCGCGCTACGATGTGGAACGCTTCGGCACCGCGCCGCGCGCCTCGCCGCGCCAGTCGGACCTGATGATCGTCGCGGGCACGCTGACCAACAAGATGGCGCCCGCGCTGCGCAAGGTCTACGACCAGATGCCCGAGCCGCGCTACGTGATCTCGATGGGGTCCTGCGCGAATGGCGGCGGCTACTACCACTACAGCTATTCGGTGGTGCGCGGCTGCGACCGGATCGTGCCCGTGGACATCTACGTCCCCGGCTGCCCGCCCACCGCCGAGGCGCTGTTGTATGGCATCCTGCAATTGCAGCGCAAGATCCGCCGCACCGGCACCCTGGTCAGATAAGGAGCGGTCATGTCAGCCCCAGCCACGGAAGCGATCGCCGAAGCCGCCGCGGAACTGCTCGCGCATCTGGAGATGCGCCAGGGCGACGCGTTGCGCGCCCACACCATCGAGCGCGGCGAGCTGACCGTGACGGTCGGTCTGGGCAGCCTGAAGGACGTCGTCCAGTTCCTGCAACATGATGAAAACTGCCGGTTTTCGACGCTGGTGGATATCACCGCCGTCGATTACCCCGAGCGCGCCAGGCGCTTCGAGGTGGTGTATCACTTCCTGTCGATGTACCGAAACCACCGCATCCGCGTGAAATGCCCGGTGGGCGAGGACCAGATGGTGCCGTCGATCACCGATCTGCACCCCTCGGCCAACTGGTTCGAGCGCGAGGTGTTCGACATGTTCGGCATCCTGTTTTCGGGGCACCCCGACCTGCGCCGGATCCTGACCGATTACGGCTTTCGCGGCTATCCGCTGCGCAAGGATTTCCCGACCACCGGCTACACCGAGGTCCGTTACGACGACGTCACCAAGCGCGTGGTCTACGAACCCGTGAAGCTGGTGCAGGAATACCGGCAATTCGATTTCATGTCGCCGTGGGAAGGGGCCGATTACATCCTGCCCGGCGACGAGAAGACAGGAGCCTGAGCCACGTGCAGACGCCGGCGCTCATGTTCGGGATCGGGGCCACGCGGGGCGGGACGACCTGGCTTTACCGCTATCTGCGCCGTCACCCGCAGTGCCATCTGCGCGGGGTGAAGGAGCTGCACTGGTTCAACACCCATGAGGCCGGGCGGTTCCAGCAGCGGCTGCGCGTGCTTGGTGCCGCGCGGGCGCGCGTGGCGGGCGATCTGGCGCGCGCCGGGGATTCGGCCCGGGCTGCGCGGCTCCGGGCGCGGCTTGACGATCACGACACGCTCATCGCGCTGACGCAGGCGCGCGCCGACCACGCGGCCTATCTGCGCTGGCTCGAGGATGGCCGCGGCCCCGAGGCGCGGCTGGTTGGGGACATCACCCCCGCCTATGGCCTGCTCTCCGAGGCATCGCTGCGGCTGATGGCGGGGCTGCGGCCGGTGGTGCGCTTCGTGCTGATCCTGCGCGATCCGCTCCGGCGGCTGTGGTCGAACATCCTGCAGAGCGAGGCGCGGCGCGGTGATGCCGCCGCGCTCCCGGAGCGCGCGCGCGCGGCGATGCGGCGGTTTCTGGACGGTGACAACCCCGCCATCGCGGCACGCGCCGACTATGCCGGGATGCTGACGCGGCTGGATCGGGCGCTCGCGCCCGGCGCGCTGCATGTCGCGTTTCACGAGCGGCTGTTTTCCCCCGGCGGCATCGCCGCGCTGTGCGCCTTTCTGGGGCTGGAGCCGCGCCCCGCGCCACTGGAACGCCGCGTGCATTCCAGCGCCGACATACCGCTCGACCCTGCGCTGGCGGATGCCGCCCGTGCGCGGCTCGTGCCGCAATATGCCTTCATGCGCAACCGCTTCGGCGGCGATCTTCCGGCCGAGTGGGATGCGCACACAGCGAAAGGTCTGACATGATGGACGGCAGCGTCAATCAGGATGTTCTGACGCCCGAGCAGAAGATCCGCAACTTCAACCTGAACTTCGGCCCGCAACATCCTGCGGCGCATGGGGTCTTGCGGCTGGTGCTCGAGCTTGACGGCGAGATCGTGGAGCGCTGCGACCCGCATATCGGGCTGCTGCACCGCGGCACCGAAAAGCTGATGGAAAGCCGCACCTATCTGCAGAACCTGCCCTATTTCGACCGGCTGGATTATGTGGCGCCGATGAACCAGGAGCATGCCTGGTGCCTGGCGATCGAGAATCTGACCGGGGTCGAAGTGCCGCGCCGGGCGCAGTTGATCCGTGTGCTTTACTCGGAAATCGGGCGTATTCTCAGCCACTTGCTGAACGTCACCACGCAGGCGATGGATGTCGGCGCGCTCACCCCGCCGCTGTGGGGGTTCGAGGAGCGCGAGAAGCTGATGATCTTCTACGAGCGCGCTTGCGGCGCACGCCTGCACGCCGCCTATTTCCGCCCCGGCGGGGTGCACCAGGACCTGCCGCCCGCGTTGCTGGACGATATCGAGGACTGGTGCGGCACCTTCCCGAAAGTGCTGGACGACATCGACGGGCTGCTGACCGAGAACCGCATCTTCAAGCAGCGCAACTGCGACATCGGCGTGGTGAGCGAGCAGGAGATCCTCGACTGGGGCTATTCGGGCGTGATGGTGCGCGGCTCGGGGCTGGCCTGGGACCTGCGCCGCGCGCAGCCCTATGAATGCTATGACGAGTTCGACTTCAAGGTGCCCGTCGGCAAGAACGGCGACTGCTACGACCGCTATCTGTGCCGCATGGCCGAGATGCGTGAGAGCCTGAAGATCATGCTGCAAGCCATTGAAAAGCTGCGCGCACCCGAAGGGCAGGGCGATGTGCTGGCGCGCGGCAAGATCACGCCCCCGCCGCGGAGCGAGATGAAGACCTCGATGGAAGCGCTGATCCACCACTTCAAGCTTTACACCGAGGGCTTCCACGTCCCGGCCGGCGAGGTCTACGCCGCTGTCGAGGCGCCGAAGGGCGAATTCGGCGTGTATCTGGTCGCCGACGGCACCAACCAGCCCTATCGCGCCAAGATCCGCGCGCCGGGCTATCTGCACCTGCAATCCATGGACCATGTCTGCAAGGGCCACCAGCTGGCCGACGTTGCCGCCATCATCGGCACGATGGACGTGGTGTTCGGGGAGATCGATCGCTGATGCTGCGCCGCCTGCACCCAGACCAGCCCGAGAGCTTTGCCTTCACGCCCGCCAACCAGGCGTGGGCCGAGGCGCAGATCTCGAAATATCCCCAAGGCCGGCAGGCCAGCGCGATCATTCCGCTGTTGTGGCGCGCGCAGGAGCAGGAGGGCTGGCTGACGCGTCCGGCGATCGAGCATGTCGCGGCGATGCTGGACATGGCGTATATCCGCGCGCTCGAGGTCGCGACCTTCTACTTCATGTTCCAGCTGCAACCCGTTGGATCGGTTGCGCATATTCAGGTGTGCGGCACCACGAGCTGCATGATCTGCGGGGCCGAGGACCTGGTGAAGGTGTGCAAGGAGAAGATCGCCAGGCGCCCGCATCAGCTGTCGGCCGACGGCAAGTTCAGCTGGGAGGAGGTCGAATGCCTCGGCGCCTGCGCCAACGCCCCGATGGCGCAGATCGGCAAGGATTATTACGAGGACCTGACCGCTGAGCGGCTGCGCAGGCTCATCGACGAGCTGGCCGCAGGCAAGGTGCCGACCCCCGGCTCGCAGTCCGGGCGCTTCGCGTCCGAGCCCGCCTCGGGGGCGACCACGCTGACCGGCTTCACCGGCGAGGCGCAGAATGGCTCGGTCGCGCGCGCAGTCGCGCTTGGCGATACGGTCAAGCGCATCGACGGGACCGAGGTTCCGATCACTGCGCCGTGGCGCGACGGACCGGGTGGCCCTGATGCCTCGGCGGCGGCAGTCATGCCCAGGCCCGGCCTGGCCGAGGTGATCGACGAGACCGGCGTGAGCTTCGACGAGGCACCCGCCAAGAACGCCGCCAAGCCCGAGGCCCGTGCGAAGGACGCTCCCGAGCCCCGCAAGCCCGAGATGCTGGGCAAGGCGCGCGGTGCGGCGGACGATCTGCAGGCGATCAGCGGCATCGGCCCGGCGTTGGAGAAAAAGCTCAACGCGCTTGGGGTGTTCCACTACTGGCAGATCGCCGCCTGGACCGAGGAAGAGGTCATCTGGGTAGACGATCAGTTGAATTTCAAGGGGCGGATCGGGCGCGACGACTGGATCGTGCAGGCCCGCGATCTGGCGGACGGCAACGAAAAGACGTGAAGGGAACGGGGACTCATCGTCATCATGACCGGCCGGGGCTCGGGCCGGGAAACGGAGGACCAGATCGATGCAACATCGTGAGATGAAGAACGCCCCGCCCTTGATGGGGTGGGTGCTGGCGAGTGCAGCCGGGGCCGTGGGGTTCGGGGTGTCGTTGCTGTATATGGGGCTCGATGGCAACCAGTCGGTGGCGATCGGCGCGGTGGTGCTGCTGATCGTGGGCACGGTGTTCACCATTGCCGAAAGCCCGCTGCCCGAGCGTGGCGCCGTGGCGCGCGACGCGGCCGCGGCGGCGGTGCCCGCGTCCGATCCGCCCACCCCAAGCATGCCGAGCACACCAGCGGCAACCGCAGCCGCGCCGCAAGCGGCGTCGGGCGGGGCCGATGACCTCAAGCAGATCACGGGTGTGGGCCCGGTGCTCGAGGGCAAGCTGAACGCGCTCGGGATCACGCGCTACAGTCAGATTGCCGGCTGGAGCGAGGCCGACATCGCTGCGGTCGAGGAGAAGCTGGACTTCAAGGGTCGGATCGCGCGCGACGACTGGATCGCCCAGGCCCGCGATCTGGCCTCTGCCGGGTCCAGCTCGGCCTGATCGCGGCGTTTCAACAGGAGCAGGGCGCGCGGATCAGCGCCGCGCGCCCGAACACGGAATACGATGCGCAAGCAGGACGGCAACGAACGGGCGATGGCGATGCAGGCGCGGCTGGCGGCGCTGGTGATGGCGGGCGCGATGCTTGCCTGGATGGGCCTGCAGTGGCTGGGGGGGCGGCTTGAGTGGGACGCGCGCTACGTGTTCCTGTTCGATTTCGCGGCGCTGGCCGCATTCATCTGGGCGCTGGTGGTCACCTGGCGCATCTGGCGGCAGCGCCGGAACAACTGAAGGGCAAACCATGCTGGACGACAAGGACCGCATCTTCACCAACCTCTACGGGATGCACGACCGGTCGCTGAAGGGCGCGCAGGCGCGCGGCCACTGGGACGGGACGAAGGCCCTGCTGGAGAAGGGGCGCGACTGGATCATCGACGAGATGAAGCAGTCCGGTCTGCGCGGGCGCGGCGGGGCGGGGTTCCCGACCGGGCTGAAATGGTCCTTCATGCCAAAGGAAAGCGACGGCCGGCCCGCCTATCTGGTGGTCAACGCCGACGAATCCGAGCCCGGCACCTGCAAGGACCGCGAAATCATGCGCCACGATCCGCACACGCTGATCGAAGGGTGTCTGATCGCGTCTTTCGCGATGCGCGCGCATGCCTGCTACATCTATATCCGCGGCGAGTATATCCGCGAGAAGGAAGCCCTGCAGGCCGCCATCGACGAAGCCTATGACGCGGGGCTGATCGGGCGGAACGCCTGCGGGTCGGGGTGGGATTTCGACCTCTATCTGCACCACGGCGCCGGCGCCTATATCTGCGGCGAGGAAACCGCGCTGATCGAGAGCCTTGAAGGCAAGAAGGGCATGCCGCGGATGAAGCCGCCGTTTCCGGCGGGGGCAGGGCTTTATGGCTGCCCGACCACGGTGAACAATGTCGAATCGATCGCCGTGGTGCCGACGATCCTGCGCCGCGGGGCGTCGTGGTTCGCCGGGTTCGGGCGGCCCAACAACGCCGGCACCAAGATCTTCGCGATCTCGGGGCATGTGAACACTCCGTGTGTGGTCGAGGAAGCGATGTCGATCCCCTTCGAGGAGTTGATCGACAAGCATTGCGGCGGCGTGCGCGGCGGCTGGGGCAACCTGAAGGCGGTGATCCCCGGCGGCAGCTCGGTGCCTTGCGTGCGCGGTGAGAACATGCGCGACGCGATCATGGATTTCGACTATCTGCAGAAGGACCTGCGCTCGGGGCTGGGCACGGCGGCGGTGATCGTGATGGACCAGTCCACCGATATCATCAAGGCGATCTGGCGGCTGTCGAAGTTCTACAAGCATGAAAGCTGCGGCCAGTGCACGCCGTGCCGCGAGGGCACGGGCTGGATGATGCGCGTGATGGACCGGCTGGTGCGCGGCGAGGCCGAGCGTGAGGAGATCGACATGCTGTGGGATGTCTCGAAGCAGGTCGAGGGGCACACGATCTGCGCGCTTGGCGATGCTGCCGCCTGGCCGATCCAGGGGCTGATCCGCAACTTCCGCGACGAGATCGAGGACCGCATCAAGACCGGGCGCGCGCGCCGCAGCGCCGTCGCTGCCGAGTGACGCGCGCCCGAGTGAGGAGAGGATGACACCGCAGGGGACCACCGCACCGACCGCCGCCGCGCTCTCACGCAATCGTCGTGTGACGGCCCGGCGGGCTGCTGGCACAGTGCCGGCCGTCCGGCGCGCAGTGGCGCGCGCCGATCATGGTTGGAGTGCTCTCATGTCCCCGCTTACGCTTGTCAAACCCCTTGCCGTTGCGCTGACCGTGGCGTTTTCGGCACCCGCCGCCGCCGGGATGACGCAGGAACAGGTCAACGAGACCCTGCGCGGAACGCCGTCGATCTATAACGCGCTGTTCACGGCGGCGGTGATCCACCACATCGTCGAGACCTGCGACGCGCTCGACGGCCCCAACCGCCTCTCGCGGGTGGCGTTCTTCCTGCCGCTTTACCGCGAGGCGCGCGGCATGGGGTTCTCACGCGCCGAGATCGAGAGTTTCGTCGAGGACGACGCCGAGCAGGAGCGCATGCGCCAGCTCGTCTACAGCCATCTGGAACGTCAGGGCGTGGCCCATGACAATGAGGCCGCCGTCTGCGCCTTCGGGCGCGCGCAGATCGCCGACGGCAACGCCATCGGGCGGCGGCTCAGCGAAAGGTAAACCATGAGCGACACACGCAAGATCATCATCGACGGCCGGGAGATCGAGGTTCCCACGGCGATGACGCTGATCCAGGCCTGCGAGGAAGTGGGGATCGAGATCCCGCGCTTCTGCTATCACGAGCGCCTGTCCATCGCCGGCAACTGCCGCATGTGTCTGGTCGAAGTGGTCGGCGGTCCACCCAAGCCCGCCGCCAGCTGCGCGATGCAGGTCAAGGATCTGCGCCCCGGCCCCGAGGGCGCGCCGCCCCAGATCCGCACCAACTCGCCCATGGTCAAGAAGGCGCGCGAGGGGGTGATGGAGTTCCTGCTCATCAACCACCCGCTGGATTGCCCGATCTGCGATCAGGGCGGCGAGTGTGATCTGCAGGATCAGGCCATGGCTTATGGCGTTGATTTCTCGCGCTACCGCGAGCCCAAGCGGGCGGTGGAGGATCT
>PUOA01000168.1 GCA_003551925.1 Paracoccaceae bacterium | reverse complement strand
GTGGGCTCCGTCCATGCCCTCCCCATCGGACAGTGAGACCGTGGCTCTCTGCGGCACTCTGGCGATCTCTGTGCGATGCGTCGTGGTTCACCAGATGAGCCAAATGCCCCAGAAACTGCCCCGGAACCGTATAGGGCCGGGGGAAAACCAATTGCCTTCATCGACAGTCAAGGGCTCCTACCACCCCAGCCAGTCTTTCCGCGCCCATGCTTCCTGTTCGCCCCGGGTGGTGATGAGACTGTCGCGGCCCCCGGGCACCGTGCGCTGCCGCCGAAGAACGCAGAGTGTGCACGATCAAGGTGCCCGGTGATGGCTGCCGCCGGCAGCCCGAGGCCGGGCCGCGTCAGGCGTTCAGTCGTCTGCGCCGCGGATGCGCTCGAACCCCGCCTTTTGCCGCGCGGTCCAGGACACGCGCAACATGATGCCGTCAGCGTCGGTGTCCTCGGCCTCGACCACGTCGTGCTCGTGCAGCCAGGCGCGCGCGCGGCCCTCATGGTGGCCCAGCCGCAGCTCGGCGGGGCTGCGCGCGCCATCGAGCTGGCGGCCGAGCGCGGCGAAGAGCGGCGCGAGCCCCGCGCCGGTGAGCGCCGAGCCGGCAACCACATGCGCGTCGCGCGCAGCGCGGGCCTCGATCGCGGCGCGCTCGGCGTCGGGCAACAGGTCGGTCTTGTTCCACAGCTCGAACACCGGGCGGGTCTCGTCGACGCCCAGATCGGCCATCACCGCGCCCACGTCGCGCGCCTGCGCCTCGGTCTCGGGGTGGGCGATGTCGCGGACATGGATGATCACATCGGCCTCGAGCACCTCCTCGAGCGTGGCGCGGAACGCCGCCACCAGCTGCGGCGGCAGGTCCGAGATGAAGCCCACCGTGTCCGACAGGATCACCCGCCCCGCCCCCGGCAGATCGACCGCGCGCATCGTGGGGTCCAGCGTGGCAAACAGCATGTCCCTGGCCATGACCTCGGCGCCGGTGAGCCGGTTGAACAGGGTCGACTTGCCGGCATTGGTGTAGCCCACCAGCGCCACCACCGGAAACGGCACCCGGCGGCGCGCGGCGCGGTGCAGCTCGCGCGTGCGCGCGACCTTGGAGAGCTGCTTGCGCAGGCGCAGGATCTGTTCGTCGATGGCGCGGCGGTCGGCCTCGATCTGCGTCTCGCCGGGACCGCCGACGAAACCCAGCCCACCGCGCTGGCGTTCGAGGTGCGTCCAGGCGCGCACCAGCCGCGTGCGCTGGTAGCTCAGCGCGGCAAGCTCCACCTGCAGCACCCCCTCGCGGGTGCGGGCGCGGTCGGCGAAGATTTCCAGGATCAGCCCGGTGCGGTCCAGAAGCTTCGTCTCCAGCGCGCGTTCGAGGTTGCGCTGCTGCACCGGGGTCACCGGGCCGTCGATCAGCACCAGCCCGATGTCCTCGGCGGCGATGCGGTCGTGCAGCTCCTCGATCTTGCCCGAGCCGAACAGCGTGCCGGGATGCGCGCGCGGCAGGCGCACCACCTCGCCGCCGCGCAGGTCCAGCCCCGGCAGCGCACGCGCCAGCGCCAGCGCCTCGGCCAGCGCAGCGTCAGGATCGCGCGCGCGGTCGGCGCCGCGGATATCGGGGTGCAGGACCAGCGCGCGGGTGCCGGGGGCCTTGACCTCGGACGTCGGGTGCGCGGTCATTCGCCCCCGTCATACAGGTTGATGGGCTGTCCCGGCATGATCGTTGAAATCGCGTGCTTGTAGACAAGCTGGCTCTGCCCGTCGCGGCGCAGCAGCACGCAGAAATTGTCGAACCAGGTGATCACGCCCTGCAATTTCACGCCATTGACCAGGAACACGGTCACCGCGACCTTGTTCTTGCGCACGTGGTTGAGGAACGCGTCCTGAAGGTTCTGTTTGTCACCGGCCATGTGTTTTGCCTTTTATTCTGGTCTTGTATCCGGTTCGCGGAGCAAGTGAATTTGCCTCCCGTCATCCGAGTATGACCGGCGTGCGCCGCAGTTTCCACCCCCAATTCGCGCGCATCAGCGATCCAGACGACCGGCGAGCAGCATCAGCAGCAGCAAAAGCTCCATCCGGCCCAGGATCATCGCCAGCCCCAGCACCGCGCGGGCGGGGTCCGACAGCGCCGCCCAGCTGAGCGGGGTCTCGGTGGCCACCTGCACCAGCGGGCCGGTGGTGCTGAGGGCGGCGGTGGCGTAGACCAGCGCGGCCTCGAACCGCACGCCGGTCAGCAGGAGCGCGGCCAGCACCGCGATCAGCGAGGTCAGGAACACCATCAGCACCAGCCAGGCGCGGAACGCGCCCTCGCCGCGCAGCGCGCGCCGCGCCGCCCCCTCGCCGCCCACCGAAGACGGATGCGCGAGCTTCTCGGTCTCGCGCAGCCCCTGCAGCACCAGCGCATGCACCCGCATGAGCCGCACCCCGCCCGCGGTGGTGGCGACCCCGCCGCCGACCAGCGCCAGCCCCATCAGGATCAGCCCCGGCGAGGTCAGCCCCGACCATGCCCGCGCCGCCACCCAGTCGTGGCTGACAAAGCCGGTGGTGGTCAGAAACGACAGCGCCGTGAACGCGCCGCCCCAGAGCGCGCGGCCGGCCGCCGGCAGGTTGTCGGCCTCGGCGACCTGCGCCGCGCCCGCCCAGTGGCGCAGCACGATCAGCGCCGTGACCAGCCCCACCAGCGCCGCGGCGAGCCGCAGCTCGGGGTCGTCGCGCCAGCGCCGGGCGCGCGCTTCGGGGGGCGCGCCGGGCATGGTGCGGCGGCTGAGCGCCAGCAGCAGCACGCAGAAGATCATCACCTCGGCCCACAGCCCCGCCGGGCCCATGCTGCGCCCCGGCAGGATGCCCGAGGTCGAGATCGCCGACATCGCCTGCATCGCCGCCAGCAACGCCGGGTTGCCCGCCAGCTGCAGCCCCACCCACAGCACGATGGTCACGCCCGCATAGGCCGGCAGCAGCGCCGACAGGTCGCGCGCCAGCCGCGATGCCGGGGAGCGCCCTTCGGCGCGCGCGGCGGTGCCGTGCAGATGGACCGAGTGAAACGGGTTCGCCTCGGCCGCGCCATAGGGCCGCGCGCCGGTGCCAAGCTCCTGCGCGCCCAGCAGCGTGAGCGCCGTGGCCAGCACCAGAAGCCCGCCCAGCCACCCGGCCATCGCGCGCCACAGATGCACCGCCGGGGGAATGTCGCGCGGGGTGTCGAAGAGCGTGGCGCCCGTGGTGGTGAAGGACGACAGCATCTCGAACCACGCATCGGCCATCCGCACGCTGTCCAGTGCCTCGGCCACCGGCAGGGCCATCAGCGGCGGCAGCGCCAGGAACGCCACAAGCTGCACAACCAGCGGGTCGTTGCGCAACGCCAGCCGCCGGCGCACGGCGCGCGCGGTCCCCGGCGCCAGCGCCACCGCCAGCAGCAGCGCCAGCACCACCACCAGCCCGCCCGATTGCACGAAGGCACGGCCGGTGCGCGCATCGCCGCCCAGAAACGCCATCGCGCCGGGGATCAGCATCGCCGCCCCCACCGCGGCGATCAGCACCACCGGAAGCGGGATCGCTGGCAGGCGCCGCGCGCGCATCTCAGAAATACTCGACCGCGACCTGAAGCAGCTGCTCCACCTCGGGGATGTCACCGCTGAGGGTGAAGATGGCCACGATGTCGCCGACCTCGAGCCGGGTGTCCCCGTGCGGGCGGACATAGGCGCCCTTGCGCAGGATCCCGCCCAGCAGCGCACCCTCGGGAAAGTCGATCTCGCGCACCTTCGCGCCCGCCAGCGGCGAGGTCGACAGCACCTGCGCCTCGATCACCTCGGCCTCGTTCTCGCCGATCACGTGGACCGAGCGCACGCGGCCGTGGCGGATGTGGCGCAGGATCGACGACACGGTGGTCGCGCGCGGGTTGATGATCGCGTCGATCCCCAGCGGCGCGGCAAGCTCGACCAGCGCGGCGTCATTGACCAGCGCGATCGACAGCGGGCAGCCGGCCATGCGCGCGCGCACCGAGGCCAGCATGTTGGTGCGGTCGTCATCGGTCAGCGACAGCACGGCGTCGGCGTCGGCGATGCCGGCCTCGTCCAGCAGTGCGGGGTCCATGCCATCGCCGTTGAGCACGATGGTCCGCTCCAGCGCGTCGGCGGCGATCTCGGCGCGGGCAAGGTCGCGCTCGATGGCGCGGATGCGCGGGCGTCCCGGACGGCGTTCGAGGCTGCGCGCCACCGACAGCCCCACATTGCCCGCCCCGATCACAACGACCCGGCGGATGCGCGCCTCGCGCTTGCCGAAGATCTCGAGCATCCGCGCGACATCCTCGCGCGCCGCGAAGACATGGACCGCGTCGCCGCTGAACAGCTGGTCCTCGGGTTCGGGGGCAAAGAGCCGCTTGCCGCGCCGCACCCCCACCACCACCGCGCGCAGGGTCGAGAACAGTTCGGTCAACTGGCGCAGCGGCGTGTTCAGCACCGGGCAGTCGTCATCGAGCACCACACCCGCCAGCAGCGCGCGGCCCTCCATGAACTCGGCGATGTCGAACGCGGCGGGGTGGTCCAGCCGCTGCAACGCCGCGCGCGAGACCTCGCGTTCGGGGCTGATGATCACGTCGATGGGCAGATGCGCGCGTCGGAACAGCCCCGAGAATTCGGCAAGCTGGTAACTTTCCTCGCGCAGCCGGGCGATGGTGCGGGTGACGTCGAACACCGAATGCGCGACCTGACAGGTGACCATGTTCACCTCGTCCGAATGGGTCGCCGCGATCAGCATGTCGGCGTCGGCGGCGCCGGCGGCTTTCAGCACATCGGGGTGGCTGGCAAAGCCCGTCACGCCCTGCACATCAAGCGAATCGGTGGCCCGCCGCACCAGCGCCGGGTCGGTGTCGACGATGGTGATGTCGTTGGATTCGCGGGCCAGGTGCCGGGCGATCTGCCAGCCGACCTGTCCCGCGCCGCACACGATGATCTTCATCGCCGCCCTTCCTACTGTCGCCCTGCGGCCCGCACCCGTGACGGGTTAGCACCCGGCGCGGCACGAGGGAAGCGCCCCCGCGCGCGACCGGCGTGTTCCGCCCGCGCGCAGGGGGCCGCGCTTCAGCGGAAGCGGTTCATGGCGTCGCTGAACGCCTTGCTCATCCCGTCCCAGGCCGATTCGAAGCCCTTGCGCATGTCGGTCCACGCCGCTTCGCTGGCGTCGCGGGCCTCCTTCAACTTCTTCTCGGCCTCGTCGCGCTGGGCGCGCATGTCCCTGAGTTGCTCGTCATACCTGATGCGCGCGTCGGCCTCGGCCTCCTTCGCCTTGGCCTGCATCGTCTCGATCTCGGCATTCCAGCTGTCGATCCGGGCCTTCAACTTGTCCACATAGGCGTCGCGGTCGCTCATGATATCTCCTCCTGCAAATTCGGTCGAGACAACAAGGTCGGGGCGCCCTGCGCGGATTTCAAGGGCTTGCAGGGGCGCTGCTCACGCGTCGAGCTGGGCCATCACGTCGTCGGAGACCTCGAAATTGGCGGTGACGGATTGCACGTCGTCGTCATCCTCCAGCGCCTCGATCAGCTTCAACAGCTTCTGCGCGCCCTCGAAATCGAGCTCGGTGGTGGTCTGCGGTTTCCAGACCAGCCGCGTGGTCTCGGACTCGCCCAGCGCGTCCTCCAATGCCTGCGCGACCGCGTTCAGATCGCCGGCCTGGCACCAGATGATGTGGCCGTCGGCCGAGCTTTCGACGTCCTCGGCGCCGGCATCGATCGCGGCCAGCATCACCGAATCGGCGTCCCCCACCGCCGCCGGATAGACCACCTGCCCCATCCGGTCGAACATGAACGCCACCGACCCGGTTTCGCCCAGATTGCCGCCGTTCTTGGAGAAGGTCGAGCGCACGTTGGACGCGGTGCGGTTGCGGTTGTCGGTCATCGCCTCGACGATCAGCGCCACGCCGCCGGGGCCGTAGCCCTCGTAGCGGATTTCCTCGTAATTGTCCGCGTCGCCGCCCTGCGATTTCCTGATCGCGCGCTCGATGTTGTCCTTGGGCATCGAGTTGGCCTTGGCTTCCTTGACCGCCAGCCGCAGGCGCGGGTTCTTTTCGGGGTCGGGGTCGCCCATCTTGGCCGCGACGGTGATTTCCTTGGACAGCCTGGAAAAGAGCTTGGCGCGGACCGCATCCTGCCGCCCCTTGCGGTGCTGGATGTTGGCCCATTTGGAATGGCCTGCCATGCGAGAGTCCTTCCTGCGTGGGATCGATTGGCCACGCTATAAGTCAGCCCGGCGGGGCGGGGCAAGCGAAACGCAAAAGCCGCGCCCGAGCGGGGCGCGGCTTGCCGATGCGGTGCGGATGCGCTCAGGCGGCGCGCGAGACAAGAACCTCGGTCACCTGCTGGTGCGCGCGCGATTCGTCGCCGCCGCTGACGGCAGCGACCTCGCGGGTCAGGCGTTCCAGCGCGGCCTCGTAGAGCTGGCGCTCGGAATAGGACTGCTCGCGCTGGTCATCGCTGCGGTGCAGGTCGCGCACCACCTCGGCGATGGCCAGCAGATCGCCCGAGTTGATCTTCTGCTCGTATTCCTGCGCCCGGCGCGACCACATCGCGCGCTTGACGCGGGCCTTGCCGCGCAGCGTCGCCATGGCCTTGTCGACGATCTCGGGGCTCGACAGCGACCGCATCCCGATATCGCTGGCCTTGTTGATCGGCACGCGCAGGGTCATCTTGTCCTTCTCGAACGAGATCACGAACAGTTCCAGTTTCAGACCGGCGATTTCCTGCTCCTCGATCGACACGATCTGCCCGACGCCATGCGCGGGATAGACCACGAAATCGTTGGGCCGAAACTCGGACTTTCTGGGCTTTGACATTCTTGCTTTCTTCCCCTTTGGTCCACGGGCAGCGCGGACAAGACCGCCCACGAGGCCAAGGCCCCCTGAACGGCGGTCGATAATCCGGCAAATTGCATCAGCCAGACGGCAGATCCGGCGATGACGGGACAGGTTACGGTTTCAGTGTCCCAACACTTAACACAAAAACGACGCGAATCAAAGCGCGATGGCGCTTTGATGACGCACAGACCGTTTCGCGGCGCGCGCGGGGATCAGCCGCCCTCGCCCGGTTTTTCCGAAAACAGCGTCTCCAGCTTGCCGGTCTCGCCGTCGCGGTCGTCAGCCCCGGGCAGCGGGTCCTTCTTCGAGATGATGACCGGCCACATCTCGGAATACTTGCGGTTGAAATCGACCCACTGGTCCATCTCGGGCTCGGTGTCGGGGCGGATCGCGTCGGCGGGGCATTCGGGTTCGCACACGCCGCAGTCGATGCACTCGTCGGGGTGGATGACCAGCATGTTCTCGCCCTCGTAGAAACAGTCCACGGGGCAGACTTCGACGCAGTCGGTATACTTGCAGGCAATGCAGTTGTCGGTCACCACATAGGTCATCGCGGATCGTCCCAAAGCTTCGGTTGACGGGGACGTAATCAACCCCGCCGGATCAATCAAGCGTTCGCGAGCGGGCTGCGTCGAAAGCACGCCGGGCGCGTTTTTCGGGCCGCCCGCCGGGCAGTGCGCGCGGGGCGGCGGGGTCGCGCGGCGGCGGGGGCGGCGAAAGATCCTCGTAGAGCGTCCGCGCCTCGGCCGCCGGGCCGCGGCGGGTGCCCAGCGCCAGCACGCGCGCCACCCGGACCCGCGCGCCGGTGGCGAAGGTCAGCACATCGCCGGGGCTGACCTGCGCGGCGGGCTTGGCCACGCGCAGACCGTTGATCCGCACACCGTGTTCGGCCACCACCCTGGCCGCCAGCGAGCGAGTCTTGAAGAACCGCGCCTGCCAGAGCCACTTGTCGACCCGCAGCGTGTCGCGCGACGCCTCGGCCACGCCTCAGCGCTTGTCCTTGAGCCCCATCAGCGCAGCGGCGAAAGGGTTGTCGGGGTCGATACGGTCGGATTTGCGCTCGGGCTTGCGGGGACTGGCCGAATGCGTGGCGGGCTTGTCGGTGCGCGGGCGCTTGCCCTTGGGCGGGCCGTCGCCGCGCGCCTTGCGCGGCTTGCCTTGCCCGGCCGGACCACGGCGCGGGCGCGGGGACCATGTAAAGGTGAAGAACACCTCGGTTTCAGCGGGCTGCGCGGCGTCACCTGCCGCGCCCCGGGGCGGGGCCTCGGCGGCGCTCTGCGGTTCCGACCCAGGTTCGGGCGCCGGCTCAGGCGCCGGTTCAGGCGCCGGTTCGGGCGCGGCGACCGGCTCGGGCGCCGCGGCGGCGGGGTCTTCGGCCAGCGCCGCGGGCGCCGTCGCCG
>PUOA01000311.1 GCA_003551925.1 Paracoccaceae bacterium | reverse complement strand
CCCCCCCGCCCCGCCCTTGACTTCCCGCGGCGCAGATTGTGTATCGCGCGAAACGCGCCGCCCTGCCCGCCTGGACAAAGGACCCCGCCCATGCACGCCTATCGCAGCCACACCTGCGCCGATCTGAGAGCCGCCAATGTCGGCGAGACCGTGCGCCTGTCGGGGTGGGTCCACCGTATCCGCGACCACGGCGGGGTGCTGTTCATCGACCTGCGCGATCATTACGGCATCACCCAGGTTCTGGCCGACAGCGACAGCCCGGCCTTCGCCGACATCGAGAAGCTGCGCGCCGAATACGTCATCCGGATCGAGGGCACGGTGAAGGCCCGCGCGCCCGAGCTGGTGAACGCCAAGCTCCCCACCGGCGAGATCGAGGTCTATGTCCGCGCGATGGATGTCCTGGGCGCCGCGGGCGACCTGCCGCTGCCGGTGTTCGGCGAACCCGACTACCCCGAGGAAACGCGCCTCGCCTACCGCTTCCTGGACCTGCGGCGCGAGACGCTGCACGCCAACATGATGCTGCGCTCGAACGTGGTGCGCGCGCTGCGCGAGGAGATGTGGGCCACCGGCTTCACCGAGTTCCAGACGCCGATCATCACCGCCTCCAGCCCTGAAGGCGCGCGCGACTTCCTCGTGCCCTCACGCCTGCACCCGGGGCGGTTCTACGCGCTGCCGCAGGCGCCGCAGCAGTTCAAGCAGCTGATCATGGTCGGCGGCTTCGACCGCTACTTCCAGATCGCGCCGTGTTTCCGCGACGAAGACCCCCGCGCCGACCGCTCGCCCACCGATTTCTACCAGCTTGACGTGGAAATGAGCTTTGTCGAACAGCAGGACGTGTTCGACGCCGTCCAGCCGGTGATCCGCTCGGTGTTCGAGCGCTTCGCGGATGGCCGGACGGTCGATGCGGACTGGCCGCAGATCGCCTATGCCGACGCGATGGCGTGGTATGGCACCGACAAGCCCGATTTGCGCAACCCGATCCGGATGCAGGACGTGTCCGAGCATTTCCGCGGCTCGGGTTTCAAGATCTTCGCGAAGCTGCTGGAAACCGCGGGCACCGAGATCCGCGCCATTCCCGCGCCCACGGGCGGCTCGCGCGCCTTCTGCGACCGGATGAACAGCTTTGCGCAGGCGCAGGGGCTGCCGGGGATGGGGTATATCTTCTGGCGCGAAGACGGCGGCGCCGTAACCGGTGCCGGCCCCATCGCCAAGAACATCGGCCCCGAGCGGACCGAAGCGATCCGCGCGCAACTCGGCCTTGGCGCGGGTGACGCGGCGTTCTTCCTGGGCGGCGCGCCGGCGCAGTTCGAAGCCGTCGCCGCCCGCGCGCGCGACGAAATCGGGCGCGAGCTGAAGCTGACCGAGGAGGGCGTGTTCCGCTTCGCCTGGATCGTCGATTTCCCGATGTTCGAGGCCGACCCGGACACCGGCAAGGTCGATTTCAGCCACAACCCGTTCTCGATGCCGCAGGGTGGGCTGGAAGCACTGGAGGGCGACCCGCTGGCGGTCAAGGGCTGGCAGTACGATCTGACCTGCAACGGCTACGAGATCCTGTCGGGCGCGATCCGCAACCACACCCCCGAAATCATGTATCGCGCCTTCGAGATCGCGGGCTACCCGGCCTCCGAGGTCGACAAGCGCTTCGGCGGCATGGTCAAGGCGTTCCGCTACGGCGCACCCCCGCATGGCGGCTGCGCGGCGGGGATCGACCGGATCGTGATGCTGCTTGCCGGCACCACCAACATCCGCGAGGTGATCATGTTCCCCATGACCCAGCGCGCCGAGGACCTGCTGCTGGGCGCCCCGTCCGAGCCCACCAACGAGCAACTGCGCGAGCTGCGCCTGCGCGTGCTGCCGCCCGAGGCGTGATCGGCACCAAGCTCAGACGCCCCGAACCCGACGAGCGGCACAGCGACTGCCGCGCGGCGGCCCGGCGGGCAGCTTCTGCGCGCCGGCGCCGACTTTTCCGGGTCCGGGTGCAGGACGCTCCCGCCGCGAACAGGGCCTGACAGGCGGCCGACGAGATGAAGCGGGCGCGCTTGCCGGCGAACCTGCTCCCCCGCCCTGTTCGATCCCGCAAGCGCTGCGCCTCAGCCCTCGGGGTCCGCGATCACCTGCTGGCGCTGCGTGCCCAGCCCGTCGATGCCCAGCTCGACCACGTCGCCCGCGCGCAGATAGCGCGGCGGCTTCAGGCCCAGGCCGACGCCCGGCGGCGTTCCGGTCGAGATCACGTCGCCGGGATGCAGCGTCATGAACTGCGACAGATAACTGACCAGCGCCGCGACCCCGAACACCATCGTCGCGGTCGAGCCGTCCTGCATTCGCGCCCCATTGACCGAAAGCCACATCCCCAGCGCCTGCGGGTCGGCGACCGCGTCGCGCGTGACCAGCCACGGGCCGAGCGGGCCGAAATTGTCGCAGCTCTTGCCCTTGGTCCACTGGCCCTGCCGGTCCATCTGAAAGCTGCGCTCGCTGACATCGTTGGTGACGGCGTAGCCCGCGACATGCGCCAGCGCCTCGGCTTCGGAGACGTATTTCGCGCGCGTGCCGATGATGACGGCAAGCTCCACCTCCCAATCGGTCTTCTGCGATCCGCGCGGCACGATGATCGGATCATCCGGCCCGCACACCGCGGAACTTGCCTTCATGAACAGGATCGGCTCGGACGGCACCTGCGCGCCGGTCTCGGCGGCGTGGTCCGAGAAATTCAGCCCGATGCACATGAACTTGCCCACCCCGCCCACGCACGCGCCCAGCCGCGTGCCGGCGGGCACTTCCGGAAGCCCGGCCGGGTCAACGCCGCGGATCGCGGCCAGCCCGGAATCGGACAAGACGGCGCCGGCGATGTCGGGCACCACCGAGGACAGATCGCGGATGGTGCCGGCCTCATCCAGCAGGCCGGGCCTTTCGGCCCCTCTCTCGCCCCAGCGCAGCAGTTTCATCGGTGCTCCTTTCCTCAGGTATTGGCCCAGCCGCCATCGATCACGTGGCACTGGCCGGTGACAACGGCACTTTCGTCGCTGGCCAGTCGGACCACAAGCACCGCCACGCGGTCGCATGCGGCGATCTCGCGCGCGACGTGACGGGCGCATTCCACCAGAGAGGCCACGGCAACGACACATTGCGGATGCCCTTGCGCCCGTCGCTTCGCGGATAGCCGCGCAGGACGGGACGGGCAACCGTTGCGGGTCGCGACCGCTCGATCGGGCCGGTTCCGGTCATGCGTCGCGCGGATGGGTCGGCGCGTCAAGGCGTTGGCTTATGGCTTTCCGCAGCTCTGCTGACATTGTGGAGTCGCGCCCCGGCACCCTGACCATGCCGGGCAGCGGCCGGGGCTGTGAGGGTTGGCCGTCTGACCCCGATGCGGGGGATGCCCCCACCCGGCGCCCAGTGATCCGGCCTGGCGGTTCGTCAACACCCGGTGCCGGGGCGCCTGGCTGACGATCACAATCCACGTGCTGGAGACCGGCCCGGCGGCGAGCGACGTCGAGGCCCGGGCGCGGACGTCAGCGCGAACGTCAGCGCGACCGGCGCCGGCGCTCTCGCAGAGCACGGTCCGGTGCGTTTCCTGCAATGTGGCGCGGCCATCCGCTGGAGCGCGAGTGTGACCGAACGGCACCCCGATTCCGAATTGTTCGATAATCTCTCTTTTGATATTTTACATAGGTAAAAGTTGCGTTATACGTGGTTCGTTGGTGCGGTTAACCAGGCGAGAGCGCGGTGAGTGCAAGCCCTGAACAGGCGTTGCGTCTCATCAAACCGTCATCACCCGTGCGTCGGATGCGCAGCCGAGACGATTTTGGAGGGACATGTGAGATATCCTTTGACACTCGGGCTCTTGTTGGGCCTCGCAGCCTGCGCGCCCAAACCCGACCCAAGATGCGAGCCGCAATACATGGTCACACCGAAGGGCGAGGTTCTGATCGAGCCGGCAATCATCGGTGATTGCGAAACCCGGCACAGAGCGCAGGTCGAACACGCAGAATTCGGCGAGACCGTCGTTGCGGAGCGCACCACCCCCCCCAGGGAGCCGCGACCCGGCCCCGGACCGGGGCCGGGACCGGGGCCAGGACCAGGACCGGGGCCGGGGCCGTCTCAACCGCAGGGAAGTGCTGCCGCAGCCACCAGTTCCGGAGCCGCCGCCGGCGCGGTTCAGGGCAATCAGGTCTCGGTGGCGGTGGCGACACCCTTCGGTGCAGGATCCTTCGCCTGTGAGGGCAGCGTGTGTAGTTCGGCCCCCTGAACCGCGCGGAGGTGGGCGCCCCGTGGACCAGCCGCCAGCGAGCAGCGGCCACCACGGGGCGCACCAACGGCCACAGACTCAATCCGAATTCAGCGGGGTGACCCATGAAGCGACGCAATCACAGCCTTGTTGCGGCAGCGATCCTCGTGGCGCTGGGGCCCTTGGCGGCCAGCGCGCAATCCTACCAGTCGGCAGGGAGTGGATGGTCGAATTCCTACGCCTTCCCCTCGCCGGGCGAACGGCAGGTGCGGCTGCAATTCGCCGAAGCCCAGCGACGCGCCGATGCCAACGGTTTCGGCCCGGCCCAGACCGTCAACCATGTGAGCTACACCTACAATTACGATCACAGCGTGGGCGAGATGATGATCTCGGCGGCTGAAGGCGCCTATGTCCATGTCGACAACAAGACCGGCCCGGACTCCGGGACCAGCACCTACACGGTCGGTGCCGTCAACACGTCGAACAATCAGGTCACCATCGATGGCAACAACAACGTGCTCGATCTGGTGAACTCGGCCGATTCCACCGGCTGTCAGAACGGCTCGATCACGACCTCGCTGACGCAGCTGATGGACAGCTTCGACATTTCCGCCGCGGGCGCGAGTGCAGGAGGCGCGCAGGCGTTCGCGTCCTCCGGTGCCTCGAGCGGAGGCACTCCATGTACGTGGTGACAGGACTGTCGCTCATGCGCGCTGCGCTGTTGTCGGCGCTGGTCGCGGGGGTATCGGCGTGCGGACCCACCAATCGCAATGCCCCGCTGGTCAAGGGTCCCGCCGCCGAGGATATCGTCACGCCATTCGAGGATGCGCTGCTGTGCCTCAACGGGCGGGTGGACACGCGGCTGTCATTCGGTGTCGGGGGCATCCCCGACCAGACCGGCAAGGAGCAGAACTCGAACGAAGGCGCCGGGCGCTTCGTCACCCAGGGCGCGGGCGACATCGTGCAGTCGGCGCTGTTCAAGACCGGGGTGACGGTGATCAACCGCCGCGACATGGGCTCGGCGGTGATGGAATCGCAATGGGGAATCCGGGATCTTGCCGCACAGCAACCGGCGCATCTGGTCATCACGGGATCGATCAACAGCCTCGATTTCATCCCCGGCGGCGGCGCGTTCGTGAACGTCCGCGGGGTGGGCCCGCGCTACCGGCAGCACCGCATTCTGGTCGGCATGGATCTGGTGCTGACCAACAACACCACAGGGCAAGTGCTCGCCAACATCGCGCTGCACAAGCAGCTGTTCGCCGATGAGCTGGGCTTCGCGGGCACCCGTTTCGTGGGCGACCGGCTGGTGGATTCGGACATCGGCATCGCCCGGCGCGAGGCGGTGCATTACGCGCTGCGCAAGATGCTGCAACTCGCCACCTTCGAGCTGCTGGTGCAGCTGATGCCCCCCGAACGCTATGCCGAATGTGCCGAGATGATCGACCCGCGCTTCGGCAAGATCCGCGGCGGGCGCACCTCGGGCGAGCAGCTGCGCAAGCATGAGGAGCGCATCCTGCGCCAGTCGACCCGAAGCGCGGCCGCAGCGCCGGCTGGCGATGGCGATGGCGATGGTGACGCGGCACCGGTCGCCGCCACCGCGTCCGACGCAACCGACGCCGCAGCCGCGCAGGCGGAGCCGACTGCGCAGGCACCGGAGCAGACCCCGGAGACCGCGGCGCAAGCGGCGGCGGAGGGTGCGATGCAGGCCCCGGCACACCCTGCGGGGATGGCGCCGGAACACCGGGCAAGCACGCCGCACGGCGCGCAGACCGCACGCGAGGCGAGCGCTGCTGCAACCGAGCCATCCGATGCCCCGGCCGCGGACGCGCCCGCCCCGATCTTCCCCGTGGGCGAGCCTGTGCCGGACCGGGCGCAGGACCCGCAGGTGCCGGAGTTCCACATCGGCGAGATCGAGCTTGCCGCAGCCACGACGCGGGAAAGCCCCCATGCGCGCTGACGCCAGCAGCTTCCGGCAGGCGACCGAACAACACCCGGCGGCAGAACGCTGCCGGGCAGCAATCCCGGGCGGGTTGGGCCGCCCGGGATCGACCTCGGAGAAGACGAGGTTTCACAGGGTGTCGCTGCACCCTTACACCACGAAGCCCCAGCGATTTCGGGCCGCGTGACAGTCAAGGATGGTAACTATGCGGAAACTTCTCTTGTCAACCGCCGCACTCGGCATGATCGCGGCAGGCGGCGCTTCGGCGCAGGTTGTGAACGATCTTGACCTGATCCTTCAGGGCCTGACGACGATCCAGACCAGCGCGGAAGCGGCGGTTTCGAACGTCGCCGGGGTCGCCCAGAACTCGGCCGATATCGATGCCAGCATCGTGATCGACGCGACCGGTCAGGGCGGTGCGACGGCGGCGAATGACGCGGCCGCGTCCAACTCGGCGTCCGACTCGGCGCTGCTGGCAATCACCGGCCTGGAGCTCGGGAGTGCGTTCTCGTTTGCGGGCGACGGCGCTGGTAACACCTCGCTGCCGCTCATCGATTGTACCACGCTTGCTGACGGTGATTCGGGGGCGGGTGAATGCGGCCTGGACGTCGACGGGCTTCTCGCAGCCTCCACCGCAAGCGCCTCGGCAGCCGCCAGCAATGCCGCTTCGGCCACGCAGGTAGCGACGACGCAGGACTTCGGTGCAGTCGCCGCAACTGCGATCGGTGCTGCGAACCTGCACACCATCGACACGACCATGAATGGCGTGACCACCGCGACCGGCTCGGCGTCGAACTCGTCGAGCACCGCCGCGAGCGCGTCGTCCGACATCGTGTTCGCGGCCAGTGTGAACGCGCTCAACGTGGCCGAGAACAGCGCCAACATCGACGCGTTCTTCGATGGAACGTTCACCGGCGGCAATGTCAGCTTCGACAGCATCGAAACCACCGCCATCGGCGCTGTGAACAGCGGCGGCATCATCGCCCTGATCAACGGCGACTGATCCGCGCCGCGTGGAGACCAACCTGGGAGGGGCGCTCATCGCGCCCCTCTCCGCAACCCGGAGTATGAAACCAGCCGCTGGCGTCAGAATAGCCCTGCGCGGATCGCCATCACCGCCGCCTGCGTGCGGTTCCTGGCGCCGAGCTTCTGGCAGACGCTTTTGACGTCAAGCTTGACGATCGTTTCCGCCAGCCCGAGTTCCTCGCCGATCTCGGTGTTCTGGTATCCTTCACAGACCAGCCCCAGCACGCGCAGCTCGCGCGGCTTGAGGTCGGTTTGCTGCGGGTCGGAGTAGGGTTCGCGCAGCATGTATTCTGCGGGAAGGTACATTTCACCGCTTGCAACGAAGCGGATCGCGTTATTCAACGATTTGAGCGGCGCGCTCTTGGGCACGACCCCGCGCGCGCCAGCCTTGATGGCCCGTTCGATCACAAACCAGCTCGACGCGCTGGAAAACAGCGCCACCGAGCCTTTGTTCGCCTCGGACAACGCGCGCACGGCGTCAAGCCCACCGATCCCCAGCGACCCGGCACCGGGGATGGGGTAGTCGCACAGGACCACGTCATACGTGCCCGACTGCTCGATCATCGCGTGTGCCTGGTTCACATCCACCGCGACTTCGGCCATCAGGTCAGGCGCTTTGCTGATCATCCCCGCAACGGCTTCCCCGACCGCCACGTGATCGTCAACCACAAGCACATTCAGTGATCCGTCCAGCATGCCCTGCCCTGCCACGTTCGCGTTAAATTATACGCGCTCACAACCTTAGGGCGAGCGCTGCTCTTCCGATAGGTGCATATAGCGCATTACCGCATTTTGCAACAATCGATTCAGAAAATCCCGCCTCAGACCAGATGCTCGCGCAAGATTTTCGACTGCAGCACATTCTGAATCCTTGCACCTTTCGAGATCGGTGCGTGCCGGCAGCCCTTCCGACCCGCCCGCCCGCCACATCCGAACCGACGTCAGCTGCCTGGCGGAGCGGCGCTGCGCTCCGCCAGGCAGGATCGACCGATTCGCCAGATGTATCGGCGGGGCGGGACGCAGGCGCGCCCCGCGAT
>PUOA01000290.1 GCA_003551925.1 Paracoccaceae bacterium | reverse complement strand
CGGCTTCGGTCGGGACACCGCGCGCGGCGAGCCGGTCGGGATGCGTGTCGCGCACGGCCTGGCGCCAGGCCGCGCGAATCGCGTCGATCGGCGCATCGGCGGCAACGTCGAGCACCGCATAGGGGTCCGGCGCCTCATCACCCACGAAGCGCGCGCGCAGGCAGCGCAGCGCACGCGCGCTCAGCCCGAAGATCGCCGCGACCTCGTGCAGGAACGCATCCTCGTCGGGGTGCAGATGCCCGTCGGCCATGGCGATGTGGAACAGCCCCTCCATCAGGTCCGCCAGCACCGGGTCGCCGGGCGGAAACATCGCCGCGATCTTGCGCGCGTAGACGTCGAAGCCCGCCACGTCCTGCCGGGCGAGGTTGAAGACGCGCGCGGCGTTGGCTTCTTCCTCGGGGGGGATGGCGAAGACCTCGCGGAAGGCGGTGACCTCGGAGCGTTTCACCAGCCCGTCGGCCTTGGCCATCTTCGCACCCAGCGCGATCACGGCGATGGCGAAGGCCACGCTGCGCTCGGGCGGTGTGCGCAGCAGGTCGAACACGTGGCTCAGGCCCTCGCCCTGCGCCAGCGCCGACAGCGCGCTCGAAATGCGGGTCCACAACGACATGCCCTGCCCTAGCATGTCCGCCTCCGCCGCCACAGCCCGAATCAGCGGCGCTCAGCCGCCCATGTCGAAGCCCAGATGCTGCGCCACGGTGAAGATGTCCTTGTCGCCGCGCCCGCACATGTTCATCACCAGCAGGTGATCGCTGGGCAGGTCGGGTGCGATCTTCATCACATGCGCCAGCGCGTGCGCAGGCTCCAGCGCGGGGATGATCCCTTCAAGCGCGCAGCAGCGCTGGAACGCGGCCAGCGCCTCGGAATCGGTGATCCAGACATATTCGGCGCGCCCGGTCTCGTGCAGCCAGGCATGTTCGGGACCGATGCCGGGGTAATCCAGCCCCGCGCTGATCGAATGCCCCTCCAGGATCTGGCCGTCCTCGTCCTGCAGCAGATAGGTGCGGTTGCCGTGCAGGACACCGGGCCGCCCGCCGGTCAGGCTCGCGCAGTGCTCCATGCGGTCGTCGACCCCGCGCCCGCCGGCCTCGACCCCGATGATCCGCACCGAGCGCTCATCGAGAAACGGATGAAACAGCCCCATCGCGTTCGACCCGCCGCCGATGCAGGCCACCAGCGAATCGGGCAGCCGCCCCTCGCGCTCCATCATCTGCGCGCGGGTCTCGCGCCCGATGATGGCCTGGAAATCGCGCACCATCGCCGGATAGGGGTGCGGCCCCGCCACGGTGCCGATGCAGTAGAACGTGTCGCGCACATTGGTCACCCAGTCGCGCAGCGCATCGTTCATCGCGTCCTTCAGGGTGCCCCGCCCCGAGGTCACGGGCACCACCTCGGCCCCCAGAAGGCGCATCCGGAACACGTTGGGCTTCTGCCGCTCGACATCATGCGCGCCCATGTAGACCACGCATTGCAGCCCGAAGCGCGCGCAGACGGTGGCGGTGGCGACGCCGTGCTGCCCGGCCCCGGTCTCGGCGATGATCCGGGTCTTGCCCATGCGCCGCGCCAGCAGGATCTGGCCCAGCACGTTGTTGATCTTGTGCGCGCCGGTGTGATTCAACTCGTCGCGCTTGAGGTAGATCTTCGCGCCGCCCAGATCCTCGGTCAACCGCTCGGCGAAATAGAGCGGACTGGGCCGGCCCACGTAATGCGTCCACAGATCCTGCATCTGCGCCTCGAAGGCCGGGTCGACGCGCGCGCGCTCGTATTCGGCCTGCAACTCCAGGATCAGCGGCATCAGCGTCTCGGACACGAAACGCCCGCCGAAGATGCCGAAACGGCCCTGCTCGTCGGGGCCGGTCATGAAGGAATTGATCAGATCATCGGGCATGGCGTCTCTCCAGAGGGGGTGCCGCACGGTGCGCCGCTCGTGCCTAGCGCCCCGGCGCGCCCGAGACAAGCCCGCAGCGCCACCGGCGGGCCGATGCCGAGCCCCGCACGACGCGCGCCCGAAGCGCTTGATCCGGGCGCGGAATCCTGCTTTTGCCTGATCATGTCCTGACCCCGAGGCCCCGCATGAGCCCTGTCGCATCGCGCAGAACGACCGCCGAGCGTCCCGACACCGGACACGGCGAGCACGCGCGGGAATTCGTGTTCGTCCTGCTCGACCGGTTCTCGCTGCTGGCCTTCGCCTCGGCGATCGAGCCGCTGCGCCTTGCCAACCGCGCCGCCGGCCGCGACCTCTATCGCTGGAGGCTGAGCGGCCAGCCCGCGGCGGATGGCACGGTGACCTGCTCGAACGGGTCGCGCTTCGCGCTCGATCATGCGCTGGGCGAGGTCGATCACGACAGCACCATCCTGGTCTGCGGCGGGGTCGAGGTGCAGCGCGCCACCACGCCCGCGCTGGTCAACTGGCTGCGCCGCTGCGCGCGCCACGGCGTCGCGATCGGCGGCATCTGCACCGGTGCGCATGCACTGGCGCGCGCAGGGCTGCTCGATGATCGCAACGCCACCATCCACTGGGAAAACCACGACGCCTTCGCCGAGGAATTCCCCCAGGTGCAGCTGACCAAATCGGTGTTCGCGATCGACGGCAACCGGATGACCTGCGCCGGCGGCACGGCCTCGCTCGATCTGATGCTGACGGTGATCGCCGACCATCACGGTCGCGATCTTGCCAACACCGTCGCCGATCAGCTGATCTACACCGCAATCCGCACCAACCGCGACACGCAGCGCCTGTCGATCCCCACCCGCATCGGCGTGCGCCATCCCAAGCTCGGCCAGGTGATCCAGATCATGGAGCGCAACACCGAGGAGCCGGTCTCGCCGGCGCAGCTCGCCCGGGAGGTCGGCATGTCAACGCGCCAGCTCGAGCGGCTCTTTCGCCGCTATCTCAACCGCAGCCCGAAACGCTACTACATGGAATTGCGGCTGGCGCGCGCGCGCAACCTGCTGATGCAGACCGACATGAGCGTGATCAACGTGGCGCTGGCATCGGGCTTCACCTCACCGTCGCATTTCTCGAAATGCTATCGCGCGCATTACAGCACCACGCCCTACCGCGAGCGCGGCGCGCATGGCAGCCACCCGACCGGCGGCGCCCCGGGCTGACCCGGCACGCCCTGCCTGAGCCCGCGCCGCCCCTGCATCCCGCGACGCGCCATGGTCCCGCGACGCCCCTTCATCCTGACCGAAATATCCTCGGGGGGGAGACCAGCCCCGGCACGGGGGTGGTCGGGGGGCGCGAGCGCCCCCCCTGCGCGGTGGGCAACAGGGCGTGCGGTTTCGGTCGCGCGCGATCACGCAGCCCCAAGAGCATCCCCTGGCCGGCGGACCGCCACCCCGGACCGGACGCTGCGCACAAAAAAAGCGCCCGCACAAGGCGGGCGCAAGTCGTTGAGGCAGGTTTCATACAGGCAAGAAACCTATCGAGCAGTGCCCTCGATATAACGGGATTCCCCGCGCAGTCCAAGCTAAAAGTTTGAAACCCCGGGACACACGCGGTAGCGTCGGCGAAGCCCTGCCGCGCATCGAAGGACACCGCGCCATGACCTGCTTTCGCCCGATCGCCGCCGCCGCCCTCCTTGCCGGGGCGCTCGTTCTTCCGGTGGCGCCTGCTGCGCAGGCCGAGCCTGCGCATGGCATCGCTATGTATGGCGAGCCCGCCCTGCCACCAGATTTTGCGCATCTGCCGCAGGCGAACCCCGACGCGCCGCAGGGCGGGCGCATCGTGTTCGGCGAGGTCGGCAGCTTCGATTCGCTCAACCCGTTCATTCTGCGCGGCACCGCGCCCTGGGGGGTGCGGCTGCTGACCTTCGAGTCGCTTCTGGGCCGCAGCTACGACGAACCCTTCACCATGTATGGCCTGCTCGCCGAATCGGTCGACACCAACGCCGAGCGCGATTTCGTCGAATTCACCCTGCGCGAGGAAGCGCGCTTCTCGGACGGCAGCCCGGTCACGGTCGAGGACGTGATGTGGTCGATGGAGACGCTGGGCACCGACGGCTCGCCGGTGTTTCACGCCGCCTGGTCCAAGATCGCCAGCATGGAGGCCACCGGCCCGCGCTCGGTCCGCTTCACCTTCACCGAGGTCGACCGCGAGTTGCCGCTGATCCTCGGGCTGCGCCCGATCCTGCAGAAGGCGCAGTTCGAGGGCCGCGATTTCACCGAATCCTCGATGACCCCGATCATCGGCTCCGGGCCTTACGTGGTCGGCCCGGTCGACACCGGCCGCTCGATCGCCTTCACGCGCAACCCCAACTGGTGGGGCGCCGATCTGAACTTCTACCAGGGCCAGCACAATTTCGACGAGGTCCGCTACGAGTATTTCGGCGATTCGGGCGTGGTGTTCGAGCAGTTCCGGTCGGGCGAGATCATGTCCTGGCGCGAGGGCAACGCCGCGCGCTGGGCCGACAGCTTCGACTTCGCCCGCGTCCAGTCGGGCGAGGTGGTGCTGTCCGAAATCCCGCACCAGCGGCCGTCGGGGATGACCGGGCTGGTGTTCAACACCCGCCGCGACCTGTTCGCCGACTGGCGGGTGCGCGACGCGCTGATCCACGCCTTCAACTTCGAACATGTCAGCGAGATCATCACCGGCGGCGCCGACCCGCGCATCGCCTCGTTCTTCTCGAACTCGGTGCTGGGCATGCGCGACGGCCCGGCCGAGGGCCGCGTGCGCGCGTTGCTCGCCCCCTTCGCCGAGCACCTGCTGCCCGGCGCGCTCGAGGGCTACGCGCTGCCGGTGTCGGACGGCTCGTCGGCCAACCGTGCCAACATGCGCGCCGCCGCCAACCTGCTGGCCGAGGCCGGCTGGGAGCCCGACGACGCCGGCCGGCTGCGCAACGCCGACGGCGAGCCGTTCCGCTTCTCGATGCTGCTGCGCCAGGGCGCGTCCGAGATGCGCGCGATCATGGACATCTACGCCGAAGCCCTGCGCCGGCTCGGCGCCGATGTGACCATCACCACCGTCGACAGCGCGCAATACACCGCGCGGCTGCAGGAGTATGACTTCGACATGACCCACATGGTGCGCTCGCTCTCGCTCAGCCCGGGCAACGAGCAATGGCTCTACTGGGGCTCCAGCGCCGCCGACCAGCCCGGCACGCGCAACCTGATGGGCGCGCGCAACCCCGCCATCGACGCCATGATCGAGGCGCTGCTCACCTCGACCGAGCAGGAGGAGTTCGTCGCCGCGGCGCGCGCGCTCGACCGGGTGCTGACCACCGACCGCTACGTGGTGCCGCTGTGGTTCGCGCAGGTCTCGCGGCTGGCGCATGACCGCCGGTTGCGCTTCCCCGAAACGATCCCGATCTACGGCGACTGGCTGGGCTTCCAGCCCGAGCTGTGGTGGTTCGAGGACTGAGCCCCCGCCCGCGTGCGCCCGAGGCCTCACACCCCCGGCCGCGGGCACGCGCCCCGCGCCACACTCCGAAAACCGGTCTTGGCGATCCCCCCGACGCTTGTTACCTTTCATGGGCAACCAGCCACGAGCACCCCGTCCGATGCGCCACACCCTCCCCGTCGCACCGCAGTTCTATGTGACCGCGCCGCAACCCTGCCCGTATCTGGAGGGGCAGATGGAGCGCAAGCTGTTCACGGCCCTGCAGGGCGATCAGGCCGAGGCGATGAACGACGCCCTGTCCAAGCAGGGGTTCCGGCGCTCGCAGAACGTGCTCTACCGGCCATCGTGCACCGATTGCGCGGCCTGCCTGTCGGCGCGCATCCGGGTCGCCGATTTCCAGCCGCGCCGGTCGCAGCGCCGGATCCTCAGGCGCAACGCCGCCCTGCGCCGCGAGGCAACCAGCGCCTGGGCCACCGAGGCGCAGTTCGCGCTGTTTCGCCGCTACCTCGACAGCCGTCACGCCGATGGCGGGATGGCCGACATGGACGTCTTCGAATTCGCCGCGATGATCGAGGAAACGCCCGTGCGCTCGCGCGTGATCGAATACACCGTGCCGGTGGCCGACACTCCGGGTGCGCGTGAGCTGGCGGCGGTGTGCCTGACCGATGTGCTCGATGACGGGCTGAGCCTGGTCTATTCGTTCTTCGACCCGGACCGCGCGCGCGACAGCCTCGGCACCTACATGATCCTTGACCACATCGAGCTCGCGCGCAGCGTCAACCTGCCCTATGTCTATCTGGGATACTGGGTGCCGGGCAGCCCGAAGATGGCCTACAAGGCGCGCTTCCCGGCGCTGGAAATCTACCACCAGGGTGACTGGAAACCGCTGCAGGATCCGGCGCATTACGCCGACACCTCGCACCCGCTCGCGGTGCCGCCCATCGCCGAACAGGTGGCGCGCATCGCGTTGCCATCGTCGATGCCGTCGAGCGTGCGGCCGGCACGCGCCCCCTCGCGCAAGGCCGCGCCGGATCGGGCACCGCGCGAACCGGGCTGACACCACCCACCGCCCGCCGCCTCGAAGGAAGCCGCCGGGGAGCGGCAACGCCGGACCGCGCCTTGCACCCCGCGTCGCGGGGCTGCGCGGGTGGGTGGGTGGGGCAGACCCGTGGCGCGGGGTGCAAGGCGCGGGTGCACGGCGATCAGCCCGCGGGCGCGGGCTCCAGACGCACCCCGTGGCGCCCTGCAAGATCGGTGAAGAACTGCCAGGCCACCCGGCCCGAGCGGCTGCCGCGCGTGGCCTGCCATTCGATCGCCTCGGCGCGCAGCCTGTCCTCGGGCACCTCGACCCCGAAGGCCGCGCAGTAGCCGCGGATCATCTCCAGGAAGTCATCCTGATCGCAGGGGTGAAACCCCAGCCACAGCCCGAAACGGTCCGACAGCGACACCTTCTCCTCGACCGCCTCGGACGGGTTGATCGCGCCCGAGCGTTCGTTCTCGATCATGTCGCGCGGCATCAGGTGACGTCGGTTCGACGTGGCGTAGAGCACGACATTCTCCGGTCGGCCCTCGACCCCGCCGTCCAGCACCGCCTTGAGCGACTTGTAATGCTGGTCGTCATGGCTGAACGACAGATCGTCGCAGAACAGCACGAAGCGCGCGGGCGCGCCGCGCAGATGCCCCAGAAGCCGCCCGATCGAGGGCAGATCCTCGCGCTGGATCTCGACCAGCTTCAGCGCCGCGCCCGGCACGCGCTCCAGCGCCGCCGCGTGCACCGCCTTCACGAGCGAGGACTTCCCCATCCCCCGCGCGCCCCAAAGCAACGCGTTGTTGGCGGGCAATCCGCGGGCGAACTGCACCGTGTTGGCCAGCAGCGTGTCGCGCGCGCGCGCGATCCCCACCAGCAGCTCCAGCGCGACGCGGTTGACCTGCGCTACGGGCTCCAGCCGGTCGGGCGCGGTGTGCCACACGAACGCCTCGGCCGACGACAGGTCCGGGGCCGGGCCGGGTGGCGGAGCGAGCCGCTCGAGCGCCTCGGCGATGCGGCGCAGCGTCAGTGCGTCGGGCGCGGTCATGCGCCGGCCTCGTCCTCATCCAGCAGACCCTGCGCGCGCAGATCGGCGTTGCGCTTGCGCTCCACCCGGCCCACCAGCAGGATCGACAACTCATAGAGCCCGTAGACCACGGTGAACAGGATCAGCTGGGTGATCACGTCGGGCGGGGTGACCAGCGCCGCCATCGTCAGGATCCCCACGACCGCCCATTTGCGCCCCGATTTCAGCCCGTCGACCGACACCAGCCCGGCCTTGCCCATCAGCGTCAGCAGCACCGGCAGCTGAAAGCACAGCCCGAAGGCGACGATGAAGCGCGTGGTCAGGCTCAGATACTCGTTCACCGAGCCCTGGAACGTCACCCCCGCCTGCGCCAGCGGCGCCGCGTCGCCGGCGGTGTCCGGGTCCAGCATCATACCGCCGACCTGCTGGAAGTTCAGGAAGAAATTGAACGCAAGCGGCGTGACGATGTAGAACGCGAAGGCCGCGCCCAGAAAGAACATCACCGGCGAGGCCAGCAGGAACGGCAGGAATGCATCCTTTTCCGAGCGGTAGAGCCCCGGCGCCACGAAGCGCCACATCTGGCCGGCGATGATCGGAAACGCCAGCACGAACCCGCCCAGCATCGAGATCCGGATCGCCACGAAGAACCCTTCCTGCAGCTTGATCAGGATCAGGTTGCACTCCTGCCCGCGCGCTTCGAGCGAGGCGCAGAGCGGCTGCGTCAGGAAGTTGAAGATCGGGTTCCATATGGTGAAGCAGATCACCATCGCCACCAGAAAGGCGAGGATCGATCGCATGATCCGCGAGCGCAGCTCGGCCAGGTGTTCGATCAGCGGCGCGCCCTGATCCTCGATCTCGTCATCTGCCT
>PUOA01000079.1 GCA_003551925.1 Paracoccaceae bacterium | reverse complement strand
GCTGTCCACGTCACCCAGCGACAGGCGGCCGAACTCGCCCGAGATGAAGACGTTGCCGCCGGTGCCGTCGGCGCCTGCGCCGGCGTTGTCGGCGCGGATCGAACCGCCGAAGGCCAGCCCGGTGTCGGTTTCGCCCGACAGGGTGAAGCTGACGCGGACACGGTTGGTGAAGGTCCAGTCGCTGCCGTCATAGACGACACCCATGCGGCCATCGCCGCCGACGGTCACGTCGGCTGCGGCGACCCCTGCCGAGGCGACGAGCGCCGTTGTCGCAAGAAGAAGCTTTCTCATTGTTTCCCTCGTTGTCTAAGGACTAACCCGAGGCCTGTCGCCGGGTCTGAGCCTGTTTCGCGGTTTCGCCCCGCGTTTGCAACAATCGCCGCGCGGCGCCGCGCACGCCGCATCCCGGATGATGCAGAATTGTCACGCCCGATCCGGTCGCTGCGGGCCGCGCCGTGCCCCGGGGGCGGTTGCACCCCCCTTGTTCGGGTGCGCAGGCTCGGCTACAGATGTGTGAGCGAAGACGAGGGACCAATCGCATGCGCCTGATCCAAGCACCGCGGGCTGTTGCCCTGTCCGGCCTGATTCTGACGCTCGCCGGGTGCGGCGGGGGCTTCGGCTTCTTCGAGGGCGGGGAGCGGTCCCGCGCCGAGGGGGCGCAGGAGACGCAGGCGCTCGAGCGGATCGGAACCTCGGGGCGGCAATCGACCGTGTGGGACCTGTTCACCAATGTCGACCCGCCCAACACCACGGTCGAGGTGAACCGCTACATCTGGAACGCCGCGCTCGAGGTGCTGGACTTCCTGCCGGTGCAGACGGTGGACCCGTTCTCGGGCGTGATCGTGACGGGGTTCGGAACGCCGCCGGGGGGCGGGCGCGCCTATCGCGCGGCGGTGCTGGTGAATGACCCGGCGCTGGACGCGCGCTCGCTCAATGTGGCAATCATGACACAGGGCGGCCCGGCGAGCCGCGAGACCGTGCGCGCGGTCGAGGATGCGATCCTGACCCGCGCGCGCCAGCTGCGCATCCGCGACCGGAACCTCTGAGCGGCTGGACCAGCCCGCCTTGCACCGCTATTGCTGCGCCGGGCCGCGATGCCCGGCGTTTTCAGTTGAAAGGGAAGCACGAATGGCCAGCACCGGCGCCGACCGCTACCAGCCGCAAGCCTCCGAACCCCGCTGGCAGGCCGCGTGGTCCGCCGCCGACGTGTTCACCGCGCGCGCCGACCCGGACCGGCCGAAATACTATGTGCTGGAAATGTTTCCCTATCCGTCGGGGCGCATCCACATGGGGCATGTGCGCAACTACACCATGGGCGACGTGGTGGCGCGCTACAAATCGGCGAGCGGGTTCTCGGTGCTGCATCCGATGGGCTGGGACGCGTTCGGCATGCCCGCCGAAAACGCCGCGATGGAGCAGGGCGGCCACCCCAAGGACTGGACCTATGGCAACATCGAGGTGATGCGCGGCCAGATGAAGCCGCTGGGCCTGTCGATCGACTGGAGCCGCGAATTCGCCACCTGCGATCCGGAATACTACGGCCAGCAGCAGGCGATGTTCCTGGATTTCCTGGAGGCCGGGCTGGTCTATCGCAAGAACGCGGTGGTCAACTGGGACCCGGTGGACATGACCGTGCTCGCCAACGAGCAGGTGATCGAGGGGCGCGGCTGGCGCTCGGGCGCCGAGGTGGAACGGCGCGAGCTGACGCAGTGGTTCTTTCGCATCTCGGACTACAGCGCCGAACTGCTTCAGGCGCTCGACGGGCTGGAGCACTGGCCCGACAAGGTGCGCCTGATGCAGAAGAACTGGATCGGGCAATCGCGCGGGCTGCAATTCGCCTTTGCCACTCACGGTGCGCCCGACGGGTTCGACCGGATCGAGGTCTACACCACCCGCCCCGACACGCTGCTGGGCGCAAGCTTCGTCGCCATCTCGCCCGATCATCCGCTGGCGCGGCATCTGGAGCGGCACGACCCGCAGGTGGGCGCGTTCGTGGCCGAGTGCCGCAAGCTCGCCACCACCGAAGAGGCGCTGGAGAAGGCCGAGAAGCGCGGCCACGACACCGGCATCACCGTGCTGCATCCCTTTGACAATGATTGGGAATTGCCGGTCTACATCGCCAATTTCATCCTCATGGACTACGGCACCGGCGCGATCTTCGGCTGCCCGGCGCATGACCAGCGCGACCTCGATTTCGCGCGCGCCTACGGGTTGCCGCACCCGGACGTGTTCCACGCGCTGGAGGATGACACGCCCGTCACCGACACCGCCTTCGTGCCGCCCAAGACCGAACCCGTGCGCTACATCCGCGGCTTCGCCGGCGAGGAGGTGCAGACCGGCAATGAGGCCATCGACGCCGCCATCGCATTCTGCGAATCGCAAGGCGTGGGCCATGCGGTCACCAATTACCGCCTGCGCGACTGGGGCCTGAGCCGCCAGCGCTACTGGGGCTGCCCGATTCCGGTCGTGCATTGCGAGCGCTGCGGTGTGGTCCCCGAGAAGAAGGAAAACCTGCCGATCGTCCTGCCCGACGATGTCAGCTTCGACGCGCCTGGAAACCCGCTGGACCGGCACCCGACCTGGCGCAACTGCACCTGCCCGCGCTGCGGCGGCGCGGCGCTGCGCGAGACCGACACGATGGACACCTTCGTCGATTCGTCGTGGTATTTCGCCCGCTTCACCGCCCCGCGCGCGCCCACCCCCACCGACCTGCCCGAGGCCGACTACTGGATGAATGTCGACCAGTATATCGGCGGGATCGAGCATGCGATTCTCCACCTGCTCTATTCGCGCTTCTTCGCCCGCGCGATGGTCAAGACGGGCCATTTGCCGGAAAAGTGCAAGGAACCCTTCGCCGCGCTGTTCACCCAGGGCATGGTCACGCATGAAATCTACAAGTCGACCGACGCGCGCGGGCGCCCGGTCTATCACCTGCCCGAGGAGGTCGCGGACGGCAGGCTGATCGCCACCGGCGCACCGGTCGAGGTGATCGGCTCGCAGAAGATGTCCAAATCCAAGAAGAACGTGGTCGACCCGGTGAACATCATCAGCGCCTTCGGGGCCGACACCGCGCGGTGGTTCGTGATGTCCGACAGCCCGCCCGAGCGCGACGTGGAATGGACCAGCGCCGGGGCCGAGGCTGCGTTCAAGCATCTGGGCCGCGTCTGGTCGCTGGGCCGCCGGATCGCCGACATGCCCGACGGCGCAACGACCGAGGCCGACCGCGACCTGATGCGCGCCATGCACCGCGCCATCGCCGATGTGACCCGCGCCATCGACGGCTTTGCGTTCAACAAGGCGATCGCCGAGCTTTACGCCTTCACCAACACGCTCTCGCGCAGCAACGCGTCGGGCGCGGCGCAGAAGACCGCGATGCGCACGCTCGCGCAGCTGATGGCGCCGATGGTCCCGCACCTGGCCGAGGATCTGTGGGCCATGCTGGGCGGCGCGGGGCTGGTGGCACAGGCAGCGTGGCCACAGGCCGACCCGGCGATGCTGGTCGCGGACACGGTTGTGCTGCCGATCCAGATCAACGGCAAGCGGCGCAGCCAGATCGAGGTTGCCGTGGACCTGCCGCGCGAAGAGGTTGAAAAACGCGCGCTCGCCGATGATGCTGTGCTCAAGGCGCTCGCCGGGGGCGCGCCGAAGAAGCTGATCGTGGTGCCGGGGCGGATCGTCAATGTTGTGGTCTAGGCGCAGGGTGTTGATCGCGGGGCTGGCGGTGCTGCCGCTGGCCGCGTGCCTGCGTCCCGTTCACGCGCCCGGGGGGCCGGGCGCAGCGCTGCGCGGGCAGGTCCGCGCCGACGATCCGCAGACCCCGCAGGAATTCGCTTTCGTCGGTGCGCTCGAGGATCGGCTCGGCCGCGCGCAGGCAGCGCGCTTTCAACTGAGCTATGATCTGCGCCTGCGCGAGCGCGGCGGTGCGGCGGTCCGCGATCTGGGCGACACGCGGTTCCAGATCTTCGGCACGCTGGACTATATCCTCAGCGACAGCGCGACCGGCGACGAGGTGCAATCGGGCAGCCTCCAGAACGTGACCGCCTATTCCGCAACGGCCAACCAGCTTGCCACCCGGATGGCGCAGGAAGACGCCGAGCGGCGGCTGATGCGGATCCTCGCCGATGCGCTGGCCACGCGGCTGGTTGCAGCGATGCCGACCGGCGGCGCTTGAAACTCTCGGGCAAGGACGCGGCGCGGTTCTTCGCGCGACCGGGCACCGACCATGCCGGCGTGCTGCTGTTCGGACCTGACGCGATGCGAATCGCGCTGCGCCGGCAGGAGCTGGTGCGCAACCTGATCGGCTCCGAGGGCGAGGCCGAGATGCGGTTGGTGCGGATGCCGGCGGCGCAGCTACGCGGTGACCCGGCGGCGGCGCTGGACGCGATCAAGGCCGCGGGCTTTTTCCCCGGCCAGCGCGTGGTGCTGCTCGAGGACGCGACCGACGCGCAGCTGTCCGCGCTGGAGCCTGCACTGGCCGAATGGCGCGCGGGCGACGCCATGCTTGTGGTGACCGCGGGCAACCTGAAGCCGACCTCGAAGCTGCGCAAACGGTTCGAGAGCGCGCGCAACGCGCTCGCCATCGGCATCTATGACGACCCGCCCAGCCGCGAGGAAATCGACGCCACCCTTCGCGCCGCCGGGATCGGTGAGCTGAGCTCCGCGGCGCGGTCCGAGATCGCCGCACTCGCCCAGCAGCTCGACCCCGGAGAGTTCGCGCAGGTGGTGGAGAAGCTGGCGCTCTACACGCTGGACGCGGGCGCGCCCGTGAGCCCCGAGGACGTCGCCGCCTGCGCCCCTGCCAGCACCGAGGCCGCGCTCGACGCGCTGCTGCACGCGGTGGCCGAGGGCAAGGCGGACGATCTGCAATCGGTGATGCGGCGGTTGCAGGGGCAGGGCGCCGGCGCGGTCAGCCTGTGCATCGGCGTGGGGCGCCACTTCCGCGCGCTGCACGCGGCCAGCTGCGATCCCGAAGGCCCCGACAGCGGCATCGCCCGCGTCCGCCCGCCGGTGCACTGGAAGAATCGCAAGCGCATGGCCGCGCAGGCCCGCCGCTGGGGCCGCCCGCGGCTGGAGGAGGCGCTGCGCTGGATCACCGAGGCCGACCTGACGCTGCGCAGCGCACAGACCGCGCCCGACATGGCGCTGATCGAACGCGTGCTGATCCGGCTGGCGCTGCACGCCGCGCGCTGAGCCGTCGGCGCATGAAAAAACCCCGGCCGCACGGGCCGGGGTTCTGGATGTCTCAAGGCGGGTGCGCTCAGCTCTTCTTGGCCTTGCGCTTGACCGGTGCCCAGAGCTGCTTGTTGCTCAGATACAGCAGCGAGCCCAGCACGCCGAGGAAGATCACCCCCACGAAGCCCGCGCTCTTGCGCCGGTTCTGGTGCGGCTCGGCCGTCCATGTCAGGAACGCAGCCACGTCGAGCGCCATCTGCTCTTCGGTCGCGGGCGTGCCGTCGGCGTATTCGATCATGTCGTCGAACAGCACCGGTGCCATGCTCACCCAGCCGCCATAGGCCTTGTTCTCGTAGAACAGGGCGCCGGCCTGGAAGTCGTCCTCGCCGGTGTAGCCCAGCAGGAACGAGGCGACGTATTCCGGCCCGCCGATTCCCTTCATCATCTGGTTGATGCCCAGTCCGTAGGGGCCGCTGAACCCGGCGCGTGCCTTGGTCATGAGGCTCAGGTCGGGTGCGCCCTCGAACTGCGATTCGGGGAAGTGGTCATTGGCCTCGGCCGGGCGCCAGTCGCGTTCTTCGGGGTCCCAGACCTCGTACATGTCCGCGAAGGCGCGCATCTGGTCCTCGGGCAGTTCGGGGCCGCCCCGGTCGCTGAGCGTCCGGAACGCCACGTATTCCAGCCCGTGACAGGCCGAGCAGGCCTCGTGATAGACCTGCAGCCCGCGCTGCAGCTGGTTGCGGTCATAGGTGCCGAACGGCCCCTGGAAGGAGAAATCGAAATTGGTGACCTCTCCCTTGACCTTGGTCGCCTCGGCCATACCGGCCGGCAGCGCGATGGCGGCTGCGGCAACGGCGGCGAGGGTCAGGTTTCTCAGTGTCATGCGGATATCCTTTCCGTTCGCCGTCATTCCGCCGGAACCTGTTCAGGGGCCGGGCCGCCGGTCGAACCGGTCTTCGACTGTGCCTTGACCGTCTCGTTGAAGTCCTGCTCGATCGAATCGGGCGGCGTGGTCGGCTTTTCCAGCACGCCCAGCAGCGGCAGGATCACCAGGAAGTAGGCGAACCAGTAGGTTGTGCCGATCAGCGAGATGGTGGTGTAGATGCCCTCGGCCGGCATCGCGCCCACCCAGGTCAGAACCACGAAGTTCGCCACGAAGATCCAGAACCAGATCTTGAACATCGGTCGATAGCGACCCGAGCGCACCTGCGAGGTGTCAAGCCACGGCAGCAGCGCCCAGACGAAGATCGCACCGAACATCGCCAGCACCCCGAAGAAGGTCGCGTCGATGATGCCGAAGCTCAGCCAGTTGACCGCGATCACGATCCACACATCCGAGGTGAAGGCGCGCAGGATCGCGTAGAACGGCAGGAAGTACCATTCCGGCACGATCTCGGGCGGCGTGACCAGCGGGTCGGCCTCGATATAGTTGTCGGTGTGGCCCAGGAAGTTCGGCGCGAAGGCGACGACCGCCCAGAACAGTGCCAGGATCACGGCCAGCGCGAACAGGTCCTTGATCACGAAGTAGGGCCAGAAGGGCAGGGTGTCCTTCTCGGCCTCTTCCTTTGAGCCGCGGCGCACCTCGACCCCGGTGGGGTTGTTGTTGCCGGTGGTGTGGAACGCCCAGATGTGGACGATCACCAGCCCGAGCGTGATGAAGGGCAGAAGGTAGTGCAGGCTGAAGAAGCGGTTCAGCGCGGCATTGTCCACCGCCGGCCCGCCCAGGATCCAGGTCTGCAGCGGCTCGCCGATGCCGGGGATGGCCCCGAACAGCCCGGTGATCACCGTGGCGCCCCAGAACGACATCTGCCCCCAGGGCAGCACGTAACCCATGAAGGCGGTGGCCATCATCAGCAGGTAGATCAGCATGCCGATCACCCAGGTGATCTCACGCGGGGCCTTGTAGCTGCCGTAATACATGCTGCGCGCCATGTGCAGATACACCGCGAAGAAGAACAGCATCGCGCCGTTCTGGTGGGTGTAGCGCAGCATGTCGCCGCCGTTGACGTTGCGCATGATGTGCTCGACGCTGGCAAAGGCGTTGTCGACATGCGGCGTGTAGTGCATCGCCAGCACGATCCCCGTGACGATCTGGAGGATCAGGCAGAACATCAGCACGATGCCCCAGATCCACATCCAGTTCAGGTTCTTGGGCGTGGGGATCATGATGGTGTCGTAGATGAGCCCGACAATGGGCAGGCGGCGGTGAAGCCACTTCTCGCCCTTGCTCGTCGGCTCGTAATGGTCGTGGGGGATTCCCGACATGGCAAGCGCCTCCCTTAGCCGAGCTGAATGGTGTTGTCGTCGATGAATTCCGCCACCGGAATCGGCAGGTTTTCCGGAGCCGGGCCGCGGCGGATGCGCCCGGCGGTGTCGTAGTGCGAGCCGTGGCACGGGCAGAACCAGCCGTTGAAGTCACCGGCATTGTTGCCCAGCGGCACGCAGCCCAGATGCGTGCACACGCCGGTCATGACCAGCCATTCGCCGTCATCGTCCATGGTGCGATTGATGTCGCTGGCGTCGGTGCCCGGCTTGTTGGGGTTGCGCGACTCGCGGTCGATGCTCAACTCGGACACATCGACGGCGCGGCCCTGTTCGATCTCCTCGGGGGTGCGGCGACGGATGAACACCGGCTTGCCCAGGAAGTTCACGGTCAGTTGCCCGCCGGGTTCCAGCCCGCCGATATCGATGAACAGCGTCGACAGCGCCTGCACGTCGGCCGAGGGGTTCATCTGGTTCACAAGCGGCCAGACGGCGGCCCCGGCGGTCACGGCACCCGCGCCGGCGGTTGCGTAATACAGGAAATCCCTGCGCGAGGTGTCGCTGTCATGATCGTCTGTCTGGGACACTGGGCATCCTCCTTTCCATGCCGGGCGAGCGGCGGATACGAAAACGGCGCCGCGACGCGTCGCAGCGGAATGCTCCGGTAAATAGCGGGGTCCGGCGTGTCCGTCCAGCAGGCACGGGTGGAAAAGGTGTCGCAGTGCAGCCGCTTGCTGCGGCGCGCCGTGCCATCGCGCGTTCCCGTGTCACGCGGGGCTTATCCCGGCGGCGCGGTCTGGCGCAGGCTGTTGCGCGCCAGCATGGCGTCGGCCCGGACCGCAAG
>PUOA01000091.1 GCA_003551925.1 Paracoccaceae bacterium | reverse complement strand
GGGCGCCCACGGGCCGGCCCATCAGCGCGAGCGCGGTCTTGGTGGCGGTGACATACTGGTGCCCGCCGACCATGCGGATCACCGGCAGAACCTCGCGGTAGAGCGCGCGCGCCGCGTCATAGTCCCGGGCGTCGGCGGTCAGTTCGAACAGCCGCGCAAAGTCGCGCGGCAGGATGTTCGAGCCCACCGACACCCAGCCCTGCGCGCCCATCACGAAGGATTCGAACCCCATGATGCCGCCGAACACGGTCATCCGGTCGCCACAGAATTCGAGGATGTCGCGGATGCGGGTCACGTCCATGGTGCTTTCCTTGACGTAATCCACGCCCTCGATCGCGGCGAGGCGCGCGATGATCGGTGGTGTCAGGTCCACATTCGCCGTGGCCGGGTTGTTGTAGAGCATGATCGGGATCGACAGCCCCGCCGCGATGGTGGTGTAGTGCGCGACCAGCTCCTCCTCGGAGGGGGTCGAATAGAAGGGCGGGATGATCATTACCCCGTCCGCACCCTGCGCCTGCGCCCTGCGGCTGGCGCGCAGCGCGTCGTCGGTCCATTCGGCCCCCGTGCCCACCAGAACCGGCACCCGCCCGGCGGCGGTGTCGATCACGCAGGCGGCGACGGCGTCGCGCTCGGCCTCGGTCATGGACAGGAACTCGCCCGTCGATCCCAGCGGGATCAGCCCGTGGATGCCTTCCGTGATCTGCCAGTCGGTGAACGCCGCCAGCGCGTCCAGATCCGGACGGCCGTCGCTGTCGAACGGCGTGATCATCACCGTAAAGGTGCCCCGAAAGCTGCGATGTGTCATGCCGGTCTCCTGTGAGGGGCGGGGAATGTGAGCAGGCGCAATGGATTGTCGCGAACCAGACTGACGAAATCGGTTGCCGCGAAACCGAGCGTGGCCATCAGCTGCGGGATGTTCCGCAAAATGTGGCCGTAGCCGTGCCCACCCCAGCTGTGCAGCCGCGTGCGGGTGCAGATGTCCTGCCCGATCAGCACCGCGTGGCCGAGGCCGGCATCGAACAGTCGGCGGATGGCGTCCAGTCGCATCCGGTCGGTGGGGAGGGCAATCGACGCGTCCATCCAGTAATGCGAGGTCTCGATCCCGAAGAAATCCCATTCGACCATGACGCCGCTGGCAGCGAGCGCGACCGGGCCGCAGCCCCCCGTGCCGATACCGTCCGGGTAGGTGCGGTCCATATGGCAGATCACCACACGCGACAGGTCCGCGCCTTCGGCGGCGAGGATCTCGACGATCTCGAACGGTGCGCGGGGGTGGCGGCCGGGATGCACGCTGAGGCCCGCGCCGGTGCGGCGGGCGGCGCGGGCCGCGGCGACGAGCGCGCGACGCTCGATGTCGGCGAGTGGCCACGAACAGCCGATCTCGCCGATCAGCCCGGCGCGGATGTCGGTGCCGTCGATCCCGCGCGTGACCTCGGCTACGAAGCGTTCGGTCAGCGCGTCTACGTCGAGCGTGGTGATCGACGCGTCCAGATACGGTGCGGTGTAGGTACCAGCCGCCGCCACCACCGCGACGCCTGACGCCGTTGATGCTGCGCGCAATCCCTCGGGGTCGCGGGCGAGGCCCGTGACCGACTGGTCGACCAGCAGATCGCCGCCGTCTGCGCGCAGCGCTGCCAGTTCGATCGCTGCCACCTCGGGGCAGTGCTGGCGGGCATTGGCTGGGTAGGCGTTCGACAGATAGTCGATCTGCCACCGGGTATGCGGCGTGATCGGAGTGTCGGGCGCATCAGAGGCGCCAGGGGGCGCGATGTCGAACAGCAGATGCTCGTGCACCATCACCGCGGCGAATTCGGCGGCGTCGCGGTCGCCGCAGACCGTGCGGACAAGGCCCGTGCGCACCCCACGCGCCTGGTCCTGAGCGTCGCCCGGCGGTGGCATCTGATTTGATATGCGAGACATGCGCTCAGTGCGACAGGATCTTGGACAGGAAGGTGCGGGTGTGCTCGCTGGTGGGGGCGGTGAAGAACGCCTCGGGGGGGAGGTCCTCGACGATCTCGCCGCCATGCATCAGCACCACCCGGTCGGCGGCGGCGCGCGCGAAGCCCATCTCGTGGGTGACGACGATCATGGTCATCCCCTGATGCGAGAGGTCCTCCATCACGTCGAGCACCTCGGACACGGTTTCGGGGTCGAGCGCCGAGGTCGGCTCGTCGAACAGCATCACCTTGGGCTTCATCGCCAGCGCCCGCGCGATGGCCACGCGCTGCTGCTGCCCGCCCGAGAGCTGGCGCGGATAGGCGTTCTCCTTGTCCGGCAGGCCGACGCGATCGAGCAGCGCGCGGGCTTCGGCGCGCACCTCGGCCGCCGGGCGGCCGAGGATCCTGACCGGGCCGAGCATGATGTTGCGGATCACGCTGATATGCGGGAACAGGTTGAAGTTCTGGAACACCATGCCGAGGTCGCGCTGCTGGCGCGCGATCTCGGCGTCGCGCAGCGGGATGCGCTTGCCGTTCTTCTCCTTGAAGCCCATCAGGTGGCCTGCGGCGCGGATCGTGCCGCCGTCGATCGATTCCAGCTGGTCGATGCAGCGCAACAGCGTGCTCTTGCCGCTGCCCGAGCGGCCGCAGATCACCACCACCTCGCCCTGCCGCACGCTCAGCGAGACGTTGCGCAGCACGTGGTTGGCGCCGAACGCCTTCTGGACGTTCTCGATCAGCACGATCGGCGCGCCCAGCGTCTTGCCCTCGCGCCGCGTGCGCGGCGTGGGCGTGTCGGTTGCGGCATCGACCGGAGGGGGGGTGTCGGCCATGGCGGTCTCCGTTGCGGGGGCGGGCGCGGTCATATCTTCGCCGTCCCGGCCTGCTGCAGGGCCTTTTTCAGCTCTTTCTCGGCCTCGGGGGCGACGGCGGCGGCGGGGCCGAAGGGTTTTTCGTAATGCGCCTCGATTCGCACCTGGATCGCGCTCCAGATCGTGACGAGCACCAGATACCAGATCGCGGCGACGCAGTAGACCTCGAGCACGCGGAACTCGATCTGCGCGAGCATCTGCGCGCTGCGCATCAGCTCCTCCATCGAGATCACCGACGCCAGCGAGGTGGTCTTGAGCATCCCGTTGAACTGGTTGCCCATCGGCGGGATGATCGTCCGCGTGGCCTGCGGCAGGATCACGTGCCACATCCGCTGGCGCCACGTCATCCCCACCGCGCGCGAGGCGTCGTGCTGGCCCTTGTCCACCGCCATGATGCCGGCGCGGATGATCTCGGCCAGATAGGCGCCCTCGTTGAGCGCGAGGCCAAGGATCGCCGCCTCGATCACATTCAGCCGGATGCCGAGCTGCGGCAGCCCGGTGTAGATGATCACCAGCTGGATCAGGATCGGGGTGCCGCGGAACAGCCAGATGTAGAAATCGGCGATCATCCGCAGCGGGCGGGTGCCGTACATCTTCATCATCGCCGCGATGATGCCCAGCCCCAGACCCAGCACCATCGACACAACCGACAGCCACACGGTCGTCCACGCGCCCTGCAACATCAGGCCGTTGGTCAGGTAGTCGAAAAAGTAGCTCCAGCTCCAGTTCACCGCTGCTCTCCTTGACCATCGGGCCCGTGCCCATCGGTATCATGACCCGGCCGGTCGCAGGCAGCGCCGGCCGGGCAGGGCGCGTGTCAGTCCTCGGGGTTGAAGAAGACCATGATGTCGTCGGGATACTCGTCCCAAAGCTCGATCGGGGTCGCGCCGTAGGCCGCGAGCATCTCGTGGTAGGTTCCGTCCTCGACCATGTCGCGCAGCACGTCGGCGACGGCCTCGGCCAGCACCTCGCCGCTGGCGCCGTCGAAGCCGAACGCGCTGGGCAGGCCTGGGTTCAGCCCCGAGGCGCCGACGTCGAACGCGCCGCGCTCGGCGTAATAGGCGGCGGTGGCGTCGGGCCCGAACACCGCGCGGACCTGCCCCGCGCCCAGCGCGGCGAAGGCTTCGGCGAAGGTGTTGAACGCCTGGATGCGCATCGGGTCGAACCCGGCCTCGACCTGTTCGTCGTTGATCTCGCGGATCAGCGCGTCGGCAAAGCCGGCGATTTCGGTGCCCACCGGGTGTCCGGCAAGCTCATCGTAGCCTTCCACGCCCAGCGGGTTGCCGCGTTCGACGACGATGGCGAGCGCGTTCACCGTGTAGGGGACCAGCCGCATGATCTTCGCGCGGTCCTCGTTGTAGTACATGCCGGTGTTGATCATGTCCCAGCGCTGGTTGGCGAGCCCGGGGATCTGCACCTCGAAGCCGACATTGCGGAATTCGGGCTCCAGGCACAGCCGCTCGGCGATCTCGCGGCCCATGTCGGGGTGCAGGCCCTGCAGGTTGCCATCGGTGTCGATGAACTGGCGTGGCGGGATCGTGGCGTTGATCGACATCGTCAGCTTGCCGGGCTCGACGGTGGGCAGATCCTCGGGACAGTCGGCGGCGGCGACCGAGGCGCCGAGCGCGAAGGTGCCGCCAAGCAGCGCGGCAAGGGCCGTGCGGGGGGTGAGGGTCATGGGTCGTGTCTCCCTGTTGGTTGGCTGGGGGTGGCGCGTCATCCGCGCGGGGCTGCACACCAGTCGCGGATGATCGTCTGCACCGCGGCCACGGTGTGCAGGTAGTCGGCCACATCGACCCATTCGTCGGTGCGGCCATTCTGGGTGAGGTCTCCGCATAGCCCGCCCAGCCCCACCGTGGGGATGCCGCGCTGCACCATCGGGTTGCGAATGTCGGAGGAGGTGTGCATCGGGTTCACATGCGGCTGCGCGCCGGTCTGCGCCGCCACCGCCGCCGCCGCGCAGCGGTAGAGCGGGTGCTCGGGCGGGCATTCGGCGCCGGTGACGCCGGCGACCCAGTCGATCCGGGCGGGGTTCTGCGCAAGCCAGTCGTCACCGGCGCAGGCGGCGTCCACCGCGGCGCGCAGCTCGGCCTGGATGTCGTCCAGCGTCTCGCCGGGCGGGAAGGACACCGCGCCGCCTATGACCGCCTCGCGCGGCAGCCGCCCCAGCTTGCCGCCGGCGGTGCAGATGAGCTCGGAGATCATCAGATTGGTCGACCGCCCCACCGCGGCCTCGAGCGCGGGGTGATGTACCCGCGCCGCGCGCGCAAGGTCAAGCGCGCGCAGCGCCGCCACCAGCACCAGCGCCTTGTCGAGCGGGTTGACACCCAGATGCGCGAAGGCCGTGTGGCCGGGCTCCGAGGTGGGGGGCGCCTTGCCGGTGACGGTGATCCGGAACTCCAGCTGGCCCGAGGCGAAGGCCTTGATCTCGTTCAGCCCGGCGCCCGATTCGGCGGGGTGAAGATAGAGCGCGCCGTCGGCGGCGACCCCGTCATGCAGCGCCGCTGCCACGCCGCGCGCGTGCCGCTTCGACGGCGCCGAGATCAGGATCACGTCGCCCCGCGCGGCGCCGTCGTCCTGCGTCGCGACCGCGTCGATGGCCAGAACGCCCGCCGCCACCCCGGCGAGGTCATCGGCCACGCCCCAGCCATGGAGCCGCCCGTCGCGGATCGCGCCCGCGAACGGATCGTGCGTCCAGCCGTGTTCGGCCACGACGGGCTCGCTGTCGGGGTGCGCAAACATCAGAAGCGACCGCCGCGACGGGTCGCCGGGCAACCGCGCGACGATGTTCACCCGCCCCCCCGCCGTCTGCGCACGGGCCGAGGCGAATTCGCCCTGCACCGGCACCTCGGCCGGGTCGTAGGGGCGCGCCTCGACCACGCAGCCGCTGGCTTCCAGCCGGGCGCGCAGGGCGTCCTGAACCGCGGCCTCGCCCTTGCGCTGCGCAGCGACGAGCGTGCGCAGGAAGGCGATTGCGTCATCTTCGCCGCGCGCGTCGGGGCTTTGCTGTGCGTCGTTCTGGTGGGGCATGGAGGGCTCGTCGGGGGCTGCGGTTTATCGTCGACAAATCGTATACAAGGCGAATATCATTGAATCGTTCCGCGATGGCAAGTCCAAATCCCGCCGCGGCGCAGGGTGCCCCCGGACCTGATTGCGCTTTGCTGCGATTGCGGGCAGGTGTGCGGCGGCCCAGTTTTGAATACGTCTGCCCTTGATCCGGAGTGCGAAGCCGTGACCCATCCCACCAAGTCCGCCGCAACTCCGCGCGACCCCGGCGCGGCCAGCGCACCAGAGCCGCAGGGCGATCGGTCCAACATGTCCGCGCGCGCCTATCGGGCGCTGTCGCGGATGATCCAAGACCGCGAGCTGCGCGGCGGCGAGTCGCTGACCGAGCAGCGGCTGGCACTGGATCTGGGGCTTTCGCGCACGCCGCTGCGCGAAGCGATGCAGCGGCTCGAGGGCGAGGGGCTGCTGGTTAAGGGGGCGAACCGGTCCTACACGGTGCGCAAGGTCGAACTGGGTGAGTATCTGCAAAGCCTGCGCGTGCGCGAGGTGCTGGAGGCCGAGGCCGCCGCGCTGGCCGCAGGCCGCGCGCCCGCCGGAGCGCTGGCCGACACGCGCGCCGCCGTGCTGGCGCTCGAGCGACTGGAGCCCTACGACACCCGCGCGCACTGGGCCTGCGACGACCAGGTCCACGGCCTCATCATCGACAATTGCGGCAACGACGTCATGGCGCGCATCCTGCGCGAGTTGCGCACCACCACCCGCCTGTTCGAGATCGCGACGCTGGCCGACCGGCTCGGCCCCGATTCACGCGAGCACCTGGCGATCATCGATGCGCTTGCCGCCGGCGATGCGGGCGCGGCCCATGCGGCGATGGCAGCGCACGCGAATTCGCTGTTCGAGTTCGCGGTCGCTGTGATCTCGGCCCCGCGGGCCCGGCGCCCCCGCGCGCAGAAGGGCTGAGCGCTCGGGCGGGTCATGCCAGCCCGAACAGCCGCGCCGGCGTGTCGCGCACCATCTGCCGCAGTGCGGGCGCCGGAACGCCCGACGCCTCGAGCCCGCGCAGGAACACGCGCAGTCCTTCGGTCGGGACGGGCAGAATGGACACGCCGCAATCGCTCGAAAGCACGCAGCGCGCGGGATCGAGCCGGAGCAGGGTCAGGGCCATGTCGGAAAGCGTGGTGGTGGGGATCTTGTGCGCCTCTGCGTCGACATGGGTCAGGGGCACCTGCGTGGCGTGCGAGACGAAGAAATACGACATCTCCGCCACCGCTCCGGCCGCGATGATCGCTTCGGTCGCCTCGGTCGGGAACAGCGAACACGGCGTCAGGATGCGGTCGATTCCGCGCGCGCGGGCGGCCTCGATCAGGCGGAGCGTTTCGTCGGCGCTCAGGTGGCCGGTGTTGAGCACCGCGTCGGCCGCCGCGATCAGGTCCAGGATCTCGGGGATCGGGTCTGGCAGCGGCCCGTGCTCGGGCAGCGCGAAGCAGGCCTCCAGATACACGCCGCTGCGGCCTTCGATCCGCGCGACGTGGCGCGTGGCGTGCGTTGGAAACGAGATGAAGCGCGCGCCCGGTCGCGCGCCCCGCCAGTCGTGCCCGGCCGTATCAGGATAGCCCGCGCCCAGCGCTGCAGACACCGCGCGCGGGTTCAGTCCGCCGGCCTGCGGCTCCATGATCAGCCCGCCGAACACGGTGAAATCGGGCGCGCCCAGCTCTGCGTCGATCAGTGCCGCAATGCACGCGGAGTTGGCGAAATTGTCCATCAACCCGATCGCCCGCATCCCTGCCGCCTGCGCCGCGCGCGCGGCCTGCAGCGCCGTGACGCTGCGGGCGTTCAGGTGCGCGCAGGCGTGGACATGGCCGTCGATCGCGCCGCTGAGAATGTCATCAGGGTGCCGGGTCATGGGGGCTCCGCGCGGGGTCTGCTGCGCTCGGAGTTTGACAAACCGGATACGTTTTGTATACGAAAAAACGTGACACGGGAGAATGCAATCTTGAAACTGTCAAGAAAATCAGCGGGCAACGCGCCGTTTCAGAGGGAGAAGAGATGCAGAATCGCTTCATGCGAGAGTCCGGTGGCGATCATGCCGGCCGCGTGCGCTTCACGCTCGATGGCGCCCCGGCGGAGGGCTTCGACGGCGACAGCGTTGCGGCCGCGCTCGGCGCGCTGGGCGTATGGACGTTGCGGCGCGCCCCGCGCACCGGGGCGCCCCGCGGGGCCTTCTGCCTGATGGGGGTGTGCCAGGAGTGCCTGTGCCGCATCGACGGCGTGCGGCGCGAGGCGTGCCGGACGCCGCTGCGCGACCGGATGAAGGTGGAAACGCTTGGCTGACGCGCCGGGACATATGGAAGACGTCGACATCCTCGTGCTCGGGGCCGGCCCGGCGGGCATGGGCGCTGCCATCACCGCCGCGCGCGCCGGCGCCCGGGTGGTGGTGGTGGATGAAGCGCCGCGCGCCGGCGG
>PUOA01000144.1 GCA_003551925.1 Paracoccaceae bacterium | reverse complement strand
CCGCGCATGGTCGTGCGCCCCGCGGCCCGGGTTCGTTTCAGGAGGTGCCTTTGATGGCCGATTACGCCAAGCTTCCAGCCCCCTCCCCCGAACAGGGCCTGAACCGCTATCTTCAGGAAATCCGCCGCTTTCCGATGCTGGAGCCCGAGCAGGAATACATGCTGGCCAAGCGCTGGGTGGACCACCAGGATACCGAGGCCGCGCACCAGCTCGTCACCTCGCATCTGCGGCTCGCGGCCAAGATCGCCATGGGCTACCGCGGCTACGGCCTGCCGCAGGCCGAGGTGATCTCGGAGGCCAATGTGGGGCTGATGCAGGCGGTCAAGCGGTTCGACCCGGAAAAGGGCTTCCGGCTCGCGACCTATGCGATGTGGTGGATCCGCGCCTCGATCCAGGAATACATCCTGCGGTCGTGGTCGATGGTGAAGCTGGGCACGACCTCGGCGCAGAAGAAGCTGTTCTTCAACCTGCGCAAGGCCAAGGGCCGCATCGGCGCGCTCGAGGAAGGCGACATGCGCCCCGAGAACGTGGCCCGCATCGCGCATGATCTGGGCGTCTCCGAGGATGAGGTCATCGCCATGAACCGGCGCATGGCCGGCAGCGACGCCTCGCTCAACGCCACCATCGGGTCCGAGGATGGCGCCGGGTCCTGGCAGGACTGGCTGGAGGATGAAACCGCCGACCAGGCCAGCGACTATGCCGAGCGCGATGAACTGCAACTGCGCCGCGAACTGCTGGCCGAGGCGCTCGAGGTGCTCAATGACCGCGAGAAGGACATCCTCACCCAGCGCCGGCTGATCGATGATCCGGTGACGCTCGAGGAGCTGTCCACCCGCTACGACGTCAGCCGCGAACGCATCCGCCAGATCGAGGTGCGCGCCTTCGAGAAGCTGCAGACCCGGATGCGGGCGCTGGCGCGCGAGAAGGGGATGGCGATCCCGGCCCCCGCCTGAGCGGGCCGGCGCTTTTCGCTGGCACCGCGCGCCCGTATGCGCTACGCTATGCTGCACTGCAGCATGGCGTGCGCATGGGGAACCGCATCATGGCGAAAGGCAAGGTCATCACCGTGGCTCAGCAAAAGGGCGGCGCCGGCAAGACCACGCTCGCCGTGAACCTCGGCGTGACGCTGATGCGCGACGGGCTGCGCGTGGCCGTGATCGACACCGACCCGCAAGGCTCGTTGGGGCGTTGGTTCATGACCCGGCGCGAGGCGCGCGACGACCCGGGCGTGGAGTTCGCCACCGCGTCGGCCTGGGGCGTCAATTACGAATGCGAGAAGCTGCGCAACGCCGCCGATGTGGTGATCGTCGACACGCCCCCCAAGGCCGACGCCGACCTGCGCCCCGCACTGCGCGAGGCTGATCTGGTGCTGGTCCCCGTGGCCTCGAGCCATGTGGACCTCTGGGCGACCGAGGGTGTGCTCGACCTCGCGCGCCGCGCCGGCAAGCCCGCGCTGGTGGTGCTGAACCGCGCCCGCGCGCGCACCCGGCTGGGGGCCGAGGTCGCGGCCGCCGCCGCCGAACTGGGCGCCGAGGTCGCACAGCCGCAGATCGCCAACCGCGTCGCCTATGCGCAGTCGCTCGGCGACGGGCTGGGCGCGGCCGAGGCGCCCGGCGCCGCCCCCGCGCTGCGCGATGAGCTTGCCGCGCTCGCCGCGCTGGTCCGCGCGCGTCTGGAGATCTGAGGCCGCGCGCGTGTGGACCTCGCCGCGGGGCTGCGCTATCACCCGCGCATCCGCCTCAGCCCAAGGATCGCCCATGTCCGCCCACGGTGCCGCGCAGCCCATGACCGCCCATCCCGCCACCGCGCCGCTGCAGGGCACGGCGCAGGTGCCGGGCGACAAGTCGATCAGCCACCGCGCGCTGATCCTCGGCGCGCTGTCGGTGGGCGAAACCCGCATCACCGGGCTGCTCGAAGGGCAGGACGTGCTCGACACCGCCGCCGCCATGCGCGCCTTCGGCGCCGAGGTCACGCGCCACGGCCCCGGCGCGTGGTCGGTGCACGGCGTCGGCGTGGGCGGCTTCGCCGAACCCGATCGCGTGATCGATTGCGGCAATTCGGGCACCGGCGTGCGGCTGATCATGGGGGCCATGGCCACCACCGCGATCGCCGCCACCTTCACCGGCGACGCCAGCCTCAACAAACGCCCCATGCGCCGCGTCACCGACCCGCTGGCGCTGTTCGGCGCGCAGGCGGTCGGGCGCGCGGGCGGGCGGCTGCCGATGACGGTGATCGGCGCCGCCGACCCGGTGCCGGTGCGCTACGCGCTGCCCGTGGCCTCGGCGCAGGTGAAATCGGCGGTGCTGCTGGCAGGGCTCAACGCGCCCGGCGATACGGTGGTGATCGAAGCCACGCCGACGCGCGATCACACCGAACGGATGCTGCGCGGCTTCGGCGCCACGCTGACCACCCAGGACACCCCCGAAGGCCGCATGATCACCCTTACCGGCCAGCCCGAGCTGCGCGCGCAGACCGTCGCCGTCCCACGCGATCCCAGCTCGGCCGCGTTCCCCGTCTGCGCCGCGCTGATGGTCCCGGGCTCCGATCTCCGCGTCCCCGGCGTCAGCCAGAACCCCACCCGCAACGGGCTCTACCTGACGCTGCAGGACATGGGCGCCGACATCGCGTTCGAAAACCCGCGCGAGGAGGGCGGCGAGCCCGTCGCCGACCTGCGCCTGCGCCACACCGGCACGCTGCGCGGCGTGACCGTCCCACCCGAACGTGCCGCCTCGATGATCGACGAATACCCGATCCTCGCCGCGCTTGCCGCCACCGCCGAAGGACCCACCGTGATGGCCGGCATCGCCGAACTGCGCGTCAAGGAATCCGACCGGATCGACGCCATGGCCCGCGGGCTCGAAGCCTGCGGCGTGCGGATCGAGGAGACCGAGGACAGCCTCACCGTGCACGGCGGCGCGGTGCCGGGCGGGGCCACCGTCGCCAGCCGGCTCGATCACCGCATCGCGATGAGCTTCCTGTGCCTCGGGCTCGCCGCGCGCGCCCCGGTCACGGTCGATGACGGCGCGCCCATCGCGACGTCGTTCCCGGCCTTCGAGGGGCTGATGGCCGCCCTCGGCGCGCGGATCGAGCACGCAGCGCTGACATGCGCCTGACCGTCGCCATCGACGGACCCGCGGGTGCGGGCAAGGGCACCATCGCGCGCGCGCTGGCCGCGCGGCTGGGGCTCGGGCATCTGGACACGGGGCTTCTCTATCGCGCGGTCGGCGCGCTGGGCGGCGACCCGGTCGCCACCGCCCGCGCGCTCCGCCCCGAGGATCTGACCCGCGACGACCTGCGCAGCGCCGCTGCGGGCGAGGCCGCCAGCCGCGTCGCCGCCATCCCCGAGGTCCGCGCCGCGCTGCTGGCCTTCCAGCACGACTTCGCCCGGCGCGACGGCGGTGCCATCCTTGATGGCCGCGACATCGGCACCGTCATCTGCCCCGACGCGCCCGCCAAGCTCTTCGTGACAGCGCGCCCCGAAATCCGTGCGCGCCGCCGCTGGCTCGAACTCGGCGGCGACACCGCGCCCGAGCCCTTCGAGGCGATCCTCGAACAGGTCCGCGCACGCGACGCCCGCGACGAAACGCGCGCCGACGCCCCGCTGCGCCCCGCCGACGATGCCGTGGTGCTCGACACCTCCGATCTCGACCCCGACACCGCCATCGCCCGCGCCGAAAGCATCGTGCGCACCCGGCTGGGGCTCTGAGCGGCGATGCCCGTGCGCGACCCGTTCGACGCCTTCGCCGCGGCGCTCCCGCCGCAGGGCGCGCTGATCGGGCTCGACCTTGGCACGCGCGGCATCGGCATCGCGGTCTCGGATCGGCTGCGCAGCGTGGCCACCCCCCTGAAAACGCTCAAGCGCGGCAAATTCGCCGTCGATGCCGACGCGCTGCTCGATATCGCCCGAACCCGCGCGGCCGCGGCGTTCCTCCTCGGCCTGCCGCGCAACATGGATGGCAGCGAAGGCCCGCGCGCCCAGTCCACCCGCGCCTTCGCGCGCAACCTTGCCGCCCGCACCGACCTGCCCATCGGCTTCTGGGACGAGCGCCTGTCCACGGTCGCCGCCGAACGTGCGCTCCTGGAAGCCGACACCTCGCGCCGCCGCCGGGCCGAGGTCATCGACCATGTCGCAGCCGCCTACATCCTGCAAGGCGCGCTCGACCGGCTGCGCCATCTGCGCGAGCGCCCACCTTCATCCTGACAAAAATATCCTCGGGGGGGCGCCCGCAGGGCGCGGGGGGCTCGAGAGCCCCCCTCCACCGCATCCGCCCGCAGCTCAGCCGGTGTAATCCGCCCGCGCCAGCCCGTATTTGGCCATCTTCTCGTTCAGCGTGCGGCGCGGCAGGCACAGCTCCTCCATCACCGCGGCGACCGATCCCTTGTGCCGACGCATGGTGTTGTCGATCAGCATCCGCTCGAACGCCTCGACATGGTCCTTCAGCGGCTTGCCCTCGGTGGTGATCGCCCCGCCCGAGGCCTCGTTGTCGGCCATCAGCAGCGACAGGATCGATTCGCCTTCGCGCCGGCTCTGCAGCACGGCGCGTTCGGCGATGTTGATCAGCTGCCGGATGTTGCCGGGCCACGGCGCCTGCAACAGCTGCGCTGCCTCCTGCGCCGAGACATCGGGCGCGGCGCAGCCGTATTCCTCGGCGAATTCGGCACCGTAGGCGGTGAACAGCGTCAGGATATCCTCGCCGCGCTGGCGCAGCGGCGGCAGGGTGATCTTCAGCGCCGCAAGGCGGAAGAACAGGTCGGGGCGCAGCGCATCCTCGATGGTGCGCTCGGGGGCGTGGTCGTTGCAGATGGCGATGATGCGCGTGTCGCCGGGGCTTCCCTGATCGTTGATGAAGGCCAGCAGCCGCGCCTGCACGGCCTCGCCCAGCGCCTCGATGTCCTCCAGCACCAGCGTGCCGCCGCGCGCCTCCTCGACCAGCGGCAGCCCGGCGCCGTCCTCGACCGGCCCGAACAGCCGCGCGATCAGCGTGGCATCGTCCTGCCCGGCGCAGGCCAGCGTCACGAAGCGCTTGCCCGCGCGCGGACCCACCGCGTGCAGCGCATGCGCGACCAGCGTCTTGCCGGTGCCGGTCTCGCCGTCGATCAGCACATGGCCGTCGGCCTGGCCCAGATCCAGAATGTCCTCGCGCAGCCGCTGCATGATCTCGGACTGGCCCACCAGCTTGCGCATCAGCGAGCTGCCGTCCGAGAGTTCTCGCCGCAGCGCGCGGTTTTCCAGCGCCGACACCCGCGCCCTGGCGGCCTCGCGCACCAACTCGTTCATGCGCTCGGGGTTGAAGGGCTTTTCCAGGAAGTCATAGGCGCCCAGCCGCATCGCCTCGACCGCCATCGGCACGTCGCCATGTCCGGTAATCAGGATCACCGGCAGCGAGGCATCGAGCGCCATCAGCCGCCGCAGCAGCGCCAGCCCGTCCATGCCGGGCATGCGGATATCGCTGATCACCACACCGGGGAAGCTGGCGTCGATGCTGCGCAGCGCCGCCTCGGCGGTGGCGTGGGCCTCGGTCTCGAACCCTGAAAGCGCCAGCCACTGGCTGACCGATTGCCGCATGTCGGCTTCGTCGTCGATGATTGCCACACGGTGTGCGCGTGCCATCTGCGCGGTCTCCTTGATAGAGGCGCCCCGGACCCGGGGCGCGCGTCATCGGGTCATTCGGCGGCCTGCGTGGCCGCGTCAAGCAGGGGCAGGTGCATTTCGAACACCGCGCCCCCCTGCGGCGCGTTCTGCCCGGTCAGCCGCCCGCCGTGATCGGCCACGATCCCCGACGAGATCGCCAGCCCCAGCCCCACGCCCTGACCTGCGGGCTTGGTGGTCTGGAAGGGTTCGAACAGCGTGTCGATATCGGCGATGCCGTGGCCGTTGTCGCGCACCGTCAGCGTCACCCCGTCGCCCTGGCTGATGATCAGGTCGATCTGCGGCGCGTTGGAGCGCGCGGTGGCGTCGACGGCGTTGCGGATGAGGTTGATGATCACCTGTTCGATCCGCACCCGGTCGCCGAGCACCATTGCCGGGCTCTGGGGCAGGGTGCGCGTCACCAGCACCCGCCCGGCGCGCAGCTGCGGCTCCATGATCGCCAGCGCCTCGGCCAGGCAGTCGCGCAGATCGAGCGGCGCGAAGGCCTCGCCGCCCTTGCGGGCGAAGGATTTGAGCGTGCGGGTGATGCTGGTCATCCGCTCGATCAGGTCGTCGATGCGCTGAAAGCTCGACAGCGCCTCGTCGGTGCGCCGGCGCGTCAGCAGCAGCCGCGCGCCGGCCAGATAGGTCTTCATCGCCGCCAGCGGCTGGTTGAGCTCATGGCTGACCGAGGCCGACATCTCGCCCAGGCTCGCGAGCTTCGAGGACTGCTCGATCGTGGCCTCGGCAACGGCGAGGTCCTTCTGCACCTTCTCGCGCGCGGCGATCTCGCGCTGGAGGCGCAGGTTCAGCGCCCGGAGTTCGGCCGATTCGCGCTGGAACAGCGCCGATTGCAGCAGCGCGCGGCGTGAAACCAGGTAGAAGGTCAGCGCCAGCAGCAGCGCAAAGCCCATCATCACCAGCGCCAGCACGCCGTTGACGCGCTCGCGCACCGAATCGTAGCGCGTGAAGGACACCATCTTCCAGCCGCGGAACGGCACGCGGATCTCCGAGCGCAGCACCGCTTCGCCGCGCACGAAGGCGTCGGGCGGGTCCTGCGCCCAGTCGGCGGTGGCGCGCAGCGCGCGCGCGATGGCCGAGGGCGCGTCGCGCAGCGCCAGCGCCTCTTCCTCGGTGCGTCCGCGCCAGCGCGGTTCGGTCGACAGGATGATCCGGCCTTCGCTGTTCATCAGCGCCACCGCGTCCACCAACCCCGCCCAGCTGCGTTCGAACTTGCTCAGATCGACCTCGACCAGCACCACGCCCAGGAAGGTGCCCGCCTGCTGGATGCGCCGCGCGAAGGTGAAGCTGTAGCCGCCGCTGTCGCGTTCGCGGACCAGAAACACCGTGTCCGAGGCGCGGCGCGCATCGACGAAGACCTGATCGCTGGCGCGCAGGCTGCCCAGCAGGCTGCGGTCGGTGGCCGCCACGGTGCGGCCATAGGCGTCCAGCAACTCGATCGACTCCGCGCCGATCTCGGTCTGGAGCGAGATCAGCTGCTGCGAGGTGGTGGTGTAGATCCCGTCGCGCAGCGCCGAAATCAGGTCCGGATCGCGCGACAGCAGGAGCGGCACGACCGAGTTGCGCTGAAGCTCGGACTGGATGTTGCCCGAATAGAGCACCAGCCGCAGTTCGGCGCGGTTGCGCGTGCTGTCGGAAAAGCTTTGCGTGAGCCAGGTGTTGAGCACCCACAGCACCGCCACGCCCAGCACCACGATGACACCCACCACCACCCGCCCCCAGAGCGGGATGCCCAGCATGCCGCTGCGGGGCTGTGAAAGTGGCGTGTCACCGGACATGGGCGCGATCTTACGCGCCCCGCGCGCAGCGCTCAAGCGCGGCCCTCAGCGGTCTCACGCGGGGGCGAGGCTGTCCATCAGCGCCGCGAACAGCGCCGCCCCGTCGGTGCCGCCCTGATGGGCGAAGGCCGCGCGCTCGGGGTGCGGCATCATCCCCAGCACGCGGCGGTTTTCGGACAGGATCCCGGCGATGCCTTCAGCCGAGCCGTTGGGTGTCTCGAGATAGCGGAACGCGACCCGGTCGTCGCCCTGCAGGCGGGCGAGCGTGTCGGCGGGGGCGGTGTAATTGCCGTCATGATGCGCGATGGGCAGCGTGATGCGGGTGCCGGGGCTCCAGCGGGCGGTGAAGGGGCTGGCATCGGTCTCGACCTGCAGCGCGACGGGTTTGCAGATGTAGCGCAGCCCGGCGTTGCGCAGCAGCGCGCCGGGCAGCAGCCCGGTTTCGAGCAGGATCTGGAAGCCGTTGCAGATGCCGATGACCGCGCCGCCACGCCCGGCAAAGTCGCGCACCGCCGCTGTGATGGGCGCGCGCGCGGCGATGGCGCCGCAGCGCAGGTAATCGCCGAACGAGAACCCGCCGGGGATGCCCACCACGTCCACCCGATCGGGCAGCGCGGTGTCCTTGTGCCAGACGCGGGTGACGCGCGCGCCCGCGGCTTCGAACGCCACGGCAAGGTCGCGGTCGCAGTTCGAACCGGGAAAGGTGATGACGGCGGCGTGCATGGGAAACTCCTTGGCGCGGGCGATGCGCGCGTCATAGCGCCTTGGCGCGCGGGTGAAAAGCCGCGGCGGGTGTTCCGGGCTCCAGGCCGGGCGGTGTGGGGCGGGGCGGTGTGGGGCAGGGCCGTGTGGGGCGGGGCCGTGTGGGG
>PUOA01000206.1 GCA_003551925.1 Paracoccaceae bacterium | reverse complement strand
CCTCGCCCTGGTTGAACCACACGCCATCGACCACGCCTTCGACCGCCGCGTCCAGATCGGCGTCGGCGAAGACGATGAAGGGCGACTTGCCGCCAAGCTCGAGCGTCAGCGCCTTGCCGGTCCCGGCGGTGGCGCGGCGGATCGCGCGGCCGACCTCGGTGGAGCCGGTGAAGGCGATCTTGTCGACGCCGGCATGCGCCACCAGCGCCGCGCCGGTGGCGCCGTCGCCGGTGACGATGTTCAGCACGCCCTTCGGCAGGCCCGCGCCTTCGGCGATCTCGGCCAGCGCCAGCGCGCTCAGCGGGGTGTATTCGGCGGGTTTCAGCACCACGGTGTTGCCGGCGGCGAGCGCGGGCGCGATCTTCCACGCCAGCATCAGCAGCGGAAAGTTCCACGGGATGATCTGCCCGCAGACCCCGTGCGGCGCGTGGCCGGGGAACTCATCCGCGCAGACCGCCGCCCAGCCCGCGTGATGATAGAGGTGCCGCACCACCAGCGGCAGGTCGATGTCGCGGCTCTCGCGAATCGGCTTGCCGTTGTCGAGCGTTTCCAGCACCGCCAGCAGCCGCGCGTGTTGCTGGATGCGGCGCGCGAGCGCATAGAGGTGCCGCGCGCGGTCGTGCCCCGGCAGCTTCGCCCAACCGGGCTGCGCGGCGCGCGCGGCGCGCACCGCGGCGTCGATGTCGCCCTCGGTGCCCTGCGTGACGCGCGCCAGCGCCGCGCCGGTGGCGGGGTTGGTGACGGCGAAGGTGTCGCCCTTGGCGGTGAAGCGGCCATTGATGAAATGCCCGAAGCCCTCGGCGTGGCGGGCCAGCCAGGCTTGCGCGACCCCGGCATCCTCGGGCGCGGGGCCGTAATCCAGGCGATCCAGAAGCGCGGCGATCTCGGTCATGCGCGAAGGCTCCTTCGGTCAGGCAAGCGCGTGGCGGTGCGCGGCGCTGTAGCGCCCGGTGGCGTGGTGGTGCAGCTGGCGCTCGATATCGCCCAGCATCGACGAGGCGCCAAGCCGGAACAGCGCGGGCGAGAGCCAGTCGCGGCCCAGCTCCTCGCGCATGAGGATCTGCCAGGCCAGCGCATCGCGCGCGGTCTTCATCCCGCCCGCGGGCTTGAAGCCGACCGTGTGGCCGGTCGCGGCGCGGTAGTCGCGGATCGCGCGCGCCATCACCAGCCCCACGGGCAGCGTGGCGTTCACGCCTTCCTTGCCGGTCGAGGTCTTGATGAAATCGGCGCCCGCCTGCATCGCCACCACCGAGGCCGCGTGCACGTTGCGCAGGCTGGCCAGATCGCCGGTGGCGAGGATCGCCTTCAGATGCGCGGGCCCGCAGGCGTCGCGCATCGCCGCGACCTCGTCGTAAAGCGCCGCCCAGTCGCGCGACAGGACATGCGCGCGGGTGATGACGATGTCGATCTCGGCCGCGCCTTCACCCACCGCATGGCGGATCTCGGCCAGCCGCAGCGGCAGCGGCATCAGCCCCGCCGGGAACCCGGTGGCGACCGAGGCCACGGGCACGCCGCTGCCCTCGAGCGCGCGCACCGCCCCGGCCACCAGCGTGGGGTAGACGCAGACCGCGCCGACGCGCAGCGGCAGCCCAGCCAGCCCCGGCCCAGCCAGCCCCGGCCCAGCCAGCCCCGGCCCAGCCAGCCCCAGCGCCGCCTGCAGTTCGGGCGCGAGCGGCTGGCGCGCCTTGGCGCACAGCCGCGCCACCCGCGCCGGCGTGTCGTCGCCCGCAAGCGTCGTCAGGTCCATGCAGCGGATCGCGTTGACCAGCCACGCGGCCTGCGCCGCTCCCTTGACGCTGCGCCGGCCCGAAAGCGACCCCGCGCGCCGTTCGACCGCGCGCGTGTTCACCGCGTGGGTGTCGAACATCGCCACATCCAGCGCGATGCCGGGGTTGCGCCGGTTGCTGTCGGTGGGGTGGGCGGTCATGGCTCCTCCAGATCGATGCGGTCGGCGATTTCGGGGGCGATCAGCCCGGCATGCAGCATCAGCAGGATCAGCCTGGCGTCGAGCGTGTCGCCATCCTCGAGCGCGGCCTCGACCCGCGCGTCGGCGGCCTGCGCCGCGATGGGGTCGGTGCTGTCGGCAAAGCCCTCATGCCCCAGCAGGCAATAGCCCATCAGCGCGGCGCTGGTGGCGTCCGAGCCTTCGGGGTGGCGGCGGTGCAGCTTCAGGACCGTGAGCTTCACCGCCTCGGGGATCAGCAGCGGATGCACGCCCGCCCCGCGCAGCGCGTCATCAAGCGCGGCGATCGCCGCCGAGCGGCCGAAAAGCTGGAACAGGCGCAACATGGGCGCACCTTAGCACGCCCGCCGTCCGGCGCCAGCGGCAACCCGCCGCCCTTGAAGCGCGCCCGGCAATCGCCAAGTATGCCCGGCAACGAACGGAGGCCGCATGACCTGGGAAGGCTGGTCGCTCAAGCTGGGGCGCGTGGCGGGGATCGATCTGTGGATGCATGCCACGTTCCCGCTGCTGTTCATCTGGGTGGGGTTCATCTACTGGGTGCAGACCGGCACGCTGGCGGGCGTGCTGTTCGGGCTGAGCTTCATTGCGGTGCTGTTCCTGTGCGTGATCCTGCACGAATACGGCCACGCGCTGACCGCACGGCGCTACGGGATCGGCACGCGCTACATCACGCTTCTGCCCATCGGCGGGCTTGCCGCGCTCGAGCGGATGCCCCGCCGCCCGCGGCACGAGATCATCGTCGCGCTGATGGGGCCGGCGGTGAACATCGTGATCGCGGCCGCACTCGCGGTGCTGCTGACGCTCACCGGCGGGTGGGTGGCGCCGGACATGGACGGGCCGATGCTGATGCCCGCGAACTTCCTGCAAACCGTGCTGTTCGCCAATATCTTCCTGGCGGTGTTCAACATGATCCCGGCGTTTCCGATGGATGGCGGGCGGGTGCTGCGCGCGGCGCTCAGCCTGCGGATGGGGCATGTCTCGGCCACGCGGGTGGCGGCGCGCGTGGGCAAGACGGTGGCGCTGGGCTTCGGGGTGCTGGGGCTGTTCGGCAACCCGCTCCTGATCCTGATCGCCGGGTTCATCTGGATCGGCGCGGCGGGCGAGGCCGGCGCCTCCGAGATGGAAGCGCAGCTGCAGGGCCGCCCCGTCGCCCGCGCGATGATCACCGATTTTCACACGCTCGCCCCCGGCGCGCCGCTCGGCCACGCGGTGGACCTGACGCTGGCGGGCAAGCAGACCGACTTCCCGGTGCTCGATGCCGGGCGGCTGGTGGGCGTGGCCAGCCAGGCCGCGATCCTGCGCGGGCTGCGCGATCACGGGCTGCACGGCCGCGTCGCCGAGGTCATGTCCGAGCCGGTGACCGCCGATCTGCACACCGATCTGGCCGAGTTGATGGAGAACCTGCAGCGCGACCCCGAACACCGGCTGATCTGCCTGATGCAGCGCGGCGCGCTGGTGGGGGTGATCGACATGGAGAATATCGCCGAATTCCTGCGCATCCAGGCCGCGCTCAGCGAGCGCTGAGCGGTTTCGCGCGCGAAACCGGCGCGGCGCAAGCCGTTGATCGCGCACGGCTCCGGGGCGCGCGCGGCGGAAACGCCCTTCGCCGGGCTGCGGCCCTTGCAGCGCCGCGCCGGCGATGGTCTAGTCGCGCCAGCCCCACGCAGGAACCCGCACCCGATGAATGATCTGCTCTCCACCGCCTCCGACAGCTACGATGCCGCCTCGATCGAGGTGCTCGAGGGGCTGGAGCCGGTGCGCAAGCGCCCCGGCATGTATATCGGCGGCACCGATGAACGCGCGCTGCACCATCTGGTGGCCGAGGTGCTCGACAACGCCATGGACGAGGCCGTCGCCGGCCATGCCAACCGCATCGAGATGGAGATGCACGCCGACGGCTCGGTCACCATCCGTGACAACGGCCGCGGCATCCCCATCGACCCGCACCCCAAATTCCCCGACAAATCCGCGCTCGAGGTGATCCTGTGCACGCTGCACGCGGGGGGCAAGTTCTCGGGCAAGGCCTATCAGACCTCGGGGGGCTTGCACGGCGTGGGGGCATCGGTGGTCAATGCGCTGTCGGATCACATGCGGGTCGAGGTCGCGCGCAACCGCACGCTCTACGCGCAGGAATTCAGCCGCGGCATCCCGCAAGGCCCCGTGGCGCAGGTGGGCCAGGCCCCGAACCGGCGCGGCACGGCCGTCACCTTTCATCCGGACCCCTAGATCTTCGGCAGCCTCGCGCTGCGCCCGTCGCGGCTGCTGCGGCTGGCGAAATCCAAGGCGTATCTGTTCTCGGGCGTGGAAATCCGCTGGAAATCGGCGCTGCCCGATGGCGACACGCCGATGGAGGCCACGTTCCACTTTCCCGGCGGGCTGGCCGATTACCTTGGCGAGCAACTCAGCGGCGCGGTCACCTATGCCGAGCGCCCCTTCGCCGGGCGGGTCGAGTTCGCCGAGAAGTTCAACCAGCCCGGCGCGGTGGAATGGGCGATCAACTGGACACCCGCGCGCGACGGCTTCGTGCAGAGCTACTGCAACACCGTTCCCACGCCCGAGGGCGGCACCCACGAATCCGGGTTCTGGGCGGCGGTGCTCAAGGGCATTCGCGCCTATGGCGAGCTGGCGAACAACAAGAAGGCCGCCCAGATCACCCGCGAGGACATGGCCGCGGGCGGCTGCGCGCTGGTGTCGTGCTTCATCCGCGAGCCCGAATTCGTCGGCCAGACCAAGGACCGGCTGGCCACGCAGGAGGCCGCGCGGCTGGTCGAGGGCGCGGTGCGCGACCATTTCGACAACTGGCTCGCCGCCGACCCCAAGGCCGCGGGCGCGATCCTCGATTTTCTGGTGCTGCGCGCCGAGGAACGCCTGCGCCGCCGCGCCGAAAAGGAGACCAGCCGCAAATCCGCCACCAAGAAGCTGCGCCTGCCCGGCAAGCTGGTGGACTGCACCGCCACCGCGCGGGCGGGCACCGAATTGTTCATCGTCGAAGGCGACAGCGCCGGCGGCTCGGCCAAGATGGCGCGCGAGCGGCGCACCCAGGCGCTGTTGCCACTGCGCGGCAAGATCCTGAACGTGATCGGCGCGGCCAGCAGCAAGCTGGGCCAGAACGCCGAGATCAGCGACCTGTGCCAGGCGCTGGGCGTGGGGCTGGGCACGAAGTTCCGGCTCGATGATCTGCGCTATGACCGGATCATCATCATGACCGACGCCGATGTGGACGGCGCGCATATCGCCGCGCTGCTGATGACGTTCTTCTACACCCAGATGCGCCCGCTGATCGATGCCGGGCATCTGTATCTGGCCTGCCCGCCGCTGTTTCGGCTGACGCAGGGGCCGCGGCGGGTCTATGCGCTGGACGAGGCCGAAAAGGACCGCCTTCTGGCCGAGGGGCTGGGCGGCAAGGGCCGCATCGATGTCAGCCGCTTCAAGGGGCTGGGCGAGATGGACGCCAAGGACCTGAAGGACACCACCATGAACCCCGCCACGCGCAAGCTGATCCGCGTCAGCGTCGACGACGACATCCCCGGCGAGACCGGCGATCTGGTCGAGCGCCTGATGGGCAAGAAACCCGAGCTCCGCTTCCAGTATATCAGCGAAAACGCGCGCTTCGTGGATGAGCTGGACGTCTGAGCCTTGATCGCCGCGCGCGGCTACGTCGCCACATAGCGGTCGCGGCGGTGGTTGATGGCGATGATCAGATTCACGATCACCGCGCCCACCAGCGAATAGCCCACCAGCAACGGGTCGATCACCATGAGCGCGGCGGCGAACAGCGCCGCGTCGAAGGCCAGTTGCACCCAGCCTGCCTGCACGCCCAGCCTCTCCTGCGCCCAGTAGGCCAGGATGCCCACCCCGCCAAGGCTTGAGCGGTGCCGAAACAGCGCCAGAAGCCCCGGCCCCGTCACCACCCCGAACAGCACCGCCGCCGCCAGCGGGTCGAGCCTGTCGAAGCTGACCACCAGCGGGATCAGCAGGCTGAACCCCGACAGCAGCGCCACCGCAACGAAGGTGCGCAGCGTGAACCCCATCCCGATCCGCGCCAGCGCCAGCGCATAGAAGGGCAGGTTGATCACGAAGAACACCGGCCCGAACTCGTAGCCATGGTGATACGCGACCAGCACCGCGAGCCCCGCCGTCTGGCCGGTCACAAGCCCGGCCGAGGTCAGGATGAACACCCCGAAGGCGCACAGCGCCGCGCCGAAGACAAGGCCCTGGAAATCCTCGAACGCCGAATGGCGCGGGGTGGCGGGGTCGCGCATGGCTCAGTGCGCCGCGGTGTTGGAAAACAGGTTGATGACCAGAATCCCGGCCATGATCAGCCCGATCCCGGCCAGCGCCGCCGCATCCAGCTTCTGGCCGAACACCAGATAGCCGATCGCGGCGATGAAGCAGATCCCCAGCCCCGACCACATGGCATAGACCACCCCCACCGGCATGAATTTCAGCGTGATCGACAGCAGGTAGAACGAGATCGCGTAGCCGACCACCACCACCGCCGACGGGCCCGCGCGCGTGAATTGCTGGCTGGCCTGCAAGGCGGTTGTGCCGATGGTTTCGAACAGGACGGCCAGGCCCAGAAACAGCCAGTGCATGATGCGTGCTCCGCATGTCAGAAGGGACGACGATGCGCGCACCCTGTCAGACCCGGGCGCGGGCGGCAAGCCGACCCGGCGGCCCCAGGCTGGTCGGTGATCATTCCCGGCCCGGTTGTCTCAGGCGCCGGGCGCTGCCGTCGAATGACGCACCACCAGATTGACCGGCAGCGCGACGCAGGCGGCGGGCGTGTCGGCCCGCTCGCGCAGGCGGCGCAGCATCAGCGCCGCGGCCTCGGCGCCGATATCGGCGGCGGGCATGTTGACCGTGGTCAGCGACGGCGACAGGTGCGGGGCGACATCGACATTGTCGATGCCCGCCACCGACAGCGCGTCGGGCACCGCGATCCCGCGGCCCTGCGCCTCGAACATCGCGCCGATGGCCAGCAGATCCGCCGTGCCGATGATCGCCGTCGGGCGCGGCACCGTCTGCAACAGCGTCATGCACCCGGCGCGCCCGGCGCTGATCGACAGCGCCTGTTCGCTGATCTGCGAGCGCGCCAGGGTCAGCCCCTGCGCCTCGAGCGCGGCGCGGATGCCGCTCACCCGCGCCTGCTGGCGGTCGTTGTTCTGCAGATGCCCGCAGATCACTCCGATGTTGCGGTGCCCGGTCTCGATCAGGAAGCGCGCGACCAGCTCTCCGGCCTCGTGGTTGTCGACGGTGACGCGGTCATGCTCGGCCACGCCCTCCCAGACCTGCACCAGCGGCACCTGCGCCGCGCGCAGCAGGTCCCATGACGCCGGCGGGCGGTGGCCGCCGACCACCACCAGCCCGTCCACCCCGTGCGAGACCAGTTGCGCGATCGCCACCGCCTCGGACGCCGCGTCGTATTCATGCGAGGCGATCAGCAGTTGCAGCCCGCCCGCGGCGAAGCTGCGCTGCATTTCCTGCAGCGCCACCGAAAAGATCGGCGAGTTCACCGTCGGCACCACCACCCCGATCGTGTCCGACTGCCCCGAGACCAGCGCCCGCGCGCGGCGGTTGGGAACGTAGCCCAGCCGCGCGGCCACATCGCGGATCCGCTTCAGCGTTGCGGCCTGCACAAGCTCGGGCTGCGACATCGCGCGCGATACCGTCGCGATCGAGCAGCCCGACTCGCGGGCGATATCGGTCAGGGTGGGTTTTCGTCTGCGCGCCATGCTGTGGTCCTTTCATGAAAACCTTACACTGATAAAGCCCTGCGGAATAGCGGAAAAAATATCGATAAAGATTCGTATTGACAGAATGCCGCACTTCATGAAAGCGTTTACAAAGCGCGGGAAGCGATGGCAGGAGGGGCTGCAGGTGTCACGCAGGGTATCGATAGGGATGGCGACCATCCTGGTCGTCTGCTTCCTCTGGCTGGGGGCGACCACGCTGATGGGGCTGATCCCGCCGGGCCGATTCCCGTCGCCTGCCGAAACCTGGTCCGCATTGCAGCATATCTGGGGGCGCGGCTATGGCGGCGGCGATCTGCTCGAGCATGCCTACCATTCGGTGCGGCTGGTGGTGATGGGGTTCATGTTCGCCATTGCCACGGGGGTGCCGCTGGGCCTGCTGATGGGCTGGAGCCGGCGCGCCGAGGCGTTCATCAATCCGATCTTCCTGATCATCCGTCCGATCCCGCCGCTGGCCTGGATCCCGTTGGCGATCCTGTGGCTGGGGCTGGGCGACGCGGCGAAGATCATGGTGATCTGGTTCTCGGCCTTCGTGCCGTCGGTCATCAACACCTATGCCGGTGTGCGCAATATCGACCGTCCGGTTCTGGAAGCGGCCT
>PUOA01000330.1 GCA_003551925.1 Paracoccaceae bacterium | reverse complement strand
TTTTCGGGCACCACGTCCACCACCACCACCCGCGCGCCCATCGCGCGGCCCAGCAGCAGCGCCGACAGCCCGATCCCGCCGGTGCCATGCACCGCCAGCCACTCGCCCGGGCGCAGCGCCGCGCGGCCTGTCAGCGCGTGCCACACGGTCGTCACCCGGCATCCCAGCCCGGCGGCGAGCGTCGGCGTGATCCCCTCGGGCAACTCGGCGAGGTTGTGCGCGCGCGGGACCGAAACATGATCGGCGAACGCGCCGGGTTCGACAAAGCCGGGCAGGCGCTGGTCGTCGCAGGTCGCCGCCTCGCCCGCGCGGCATTGCGGGCAGGTGCCGCAGGACAGGATGAAGGGCGCGATCAGCCGCTCGCCCACGCGCCGCCCCGAGGCCGGGCCGGCCTCGACCACCTCGCCGCAGTATTCGTGGCCCTGGATCTGGCCGGGCTTGACGCGGGGGTGTTCGCCCACCCAGCCGTGCCAGTCCGACCGGCACACCCCGCAGGCCAGCACGCGCAGCACCACGCCATCGGGCTCGCACACCGGGTCGGGCAGGGTTTCAAGGCTCAGCGGCTGGCGATACTCGCGCAGGACGGCGGCGCGCATGGGGGACCTCCTTGTGGTTCGGGGTGCCATCCTGCGCCGCGCGGGGGCGCGGAGGCAAGGGCGTTCAGCGCCGGACCTCGAAGCGCTCGGGGATCTGCGGGTCCGTCGCGGGGGCGTCTGCGACCCCGTCCACGCGCGCGCCGGGCGGGCCGTCCTGCATCGCGGTGATCATCTGCGCGACCGCCTCGGGGGGGCCGTGCAGCAGCGCGCGGACGCTGCCGTCGGGGTCGTTCTGCACCCAGCCGCGCAGCCCCAGCGCGCGTGCGGTGGCTTGCGTCCAGCCGCGATACCACACGCCCTGCACGCGGCCGGTGATACGCAGGTGCCGGGTCTCGGCGGGCGTTGTCATGGCAGCCTCCGATCGGGTAGGGCTCAGGGTGCCGCGCTTTCGGGGCGGGCGCAAGCATGCAGGGCCGCGATGCACCGCAGTTTCACCGTGTCCACCACCGGCCCGGGGCTTTACGAGATCACGCGCGATCTGCGGCGCTGGCTGGCGGCCGAGGACGCGGGAACCGGTGCGCTGACGGTGATGATCCGCCACACCTCGGCCAGCCTGCTGATCCAGGAAAACGCCGATCCCGACGTGCAGACCGACCTGCTGGCGTGGCTGTCGCGGCTGGTGCCGCCCGCGGATCACCCCGACATGGACTATCTGCGCCACACATACGAAGGACCCGACGACATGCCCGCGCATATCAAGGCCGCGCTGCTGCCGGTCAGCCTGCAGATCCCGGTGATCGACGGGGCGATGGCGCTGGGCACCTGGCAGGGGGTGTATGTGGTCGAACACCGCGTGCGTCCGCACCGGCGCGAGGTGCTGGCCATGCTGCGCTGAGCGCTCAGGCCCCCGCGCGCACCCGGTCGAGCGCGGCGCGCATCACCGCCGCCGTGTCGGTCCAGTGCGGCAGCGCGGCGCCTTGCGCGGCGCTGCCGGCGGCGATGCGGGCGTGTTCGGCGTCATCGCGCAGCATCGCCTCCAGCGCGGCGGCGAAAGCGGGCACGTCAGCGGGCGGGACCAGCAGGCCGCTGCCCTCGGGGACGGTCCGGGGCACGGCCCCCACGGCGCAGCTGACCACGGGAAGGCCGTGCATCTGCGCCTCGCTCAGCACCATGCCGTAGCCCTCGTAGCGGGTGGCCAGCGCGAACACCCGCGCGCTGCGATAGAGCGTGTCGAGTTCCTCCTGCGGAATGACCCCGGTGAAGCGCACGCGGTCCTCCAGCCCCAGCGCGCCGCGCAGGGCCAGCAGGGACCGGCGCACGCTTTCGTCATGCGTCATGCCCACGATCGCCGCCTGCCAGTCCAGATGCGCGAGCGAGGCCAGCGCGCGCAGCAGCACGTCATGCCCCTTGCGTTCGCAGATGATCCCCACCGACAGCACCAGCGGCGGCACCGCGCGTGGCGCCGGCGCCGGCGCCGGCGCGGGGCGGTCGAAGCCCGGCAACGCGATCGAGATATCCTCGGCCCGCACCCCGAACTGGGCCACCAGGATGTCGCGCGTGTGGGGGGAGGGGACGACGACATGCGCGGCATGGGCCAGATTGGCGCGTTCGCGCGCGATCAGCGCGGCGGCCCGCTCGGCGGGCAGCCCGGCCTCCAGCCCCAGCGGATGGTGCAGCATGGCGATCACGGGGCGGTCCTGCGCGGCCAGCACGGCGGTGTCCATCGACCCGAACACCAGGCCATCGAGGATCAGCGCCATTCCCCGCGGCAGCGCGTCGAGCTTCGCGGCCAGATCCGCCTCGGCCTCGGGCGTGGGGTGCGGCCATGACGGGATCAGCGCGACATGGCGCGTGGGCTGGCCGATTTCGGGCAGCGTCTCCAGCAAGCGGCGTTCGTAGATGTAGCCGCCCGTGCGGGTGCTCAGATCGCCGGGAATGGCAAAGGCGGCCTCGGGGCGCATGGGGAACCCTTTCGGTGGTCAGTCGCGCAGCTGTTCGGGGGCGACGCGGGCCAGCACCGCGCGTTCCAGCGCGCCGACCGCAGCGTAGCCCAGCGCCGAGCCCAGCGCCACCAGCACCACCGCCGACCACAGCAGGTTGTAGTTCGACGTGGACGCGGTCAGCGCCATCAGGTTGCCCAGCCCGGTGCCGGTGGCCAGCCACTCGGCCACGGTGATCGCCAGCACCGCCGCCGGGACCGACATCCGCGCGGCGGCGAAGAAGGCGGGCAGCATCGCCGGTATGCGCGCCTGCCACAGCCGGGTGAACGGTCCCGCGCCATAGGTTGCCATCACGTCCATCACCTGCCCCGGCGTCTGGCGCAGCCCCTGCAGGCAGGCCACCAGCGCCGGGAAGAAGATCATCACCGCGACGATGGTGATCGTCCCGGCCGCGCCGCGCCCCAGCGCCAGCACGATCAGCGGCGCCGTGGTCACGATGGGCACCGAGCGCAGCGCCACCGCCACCGGCAGCACCGCGCCCGCCAGCCCCGGCGCGAGCACCAGCACCATCGCCAGCGCCGCACCGAGGCCCAGCCCGGCCAGATACCCCGGCACCAGATAGACCAGCGACTGCGCCGAGGCGTCCCGCAAGAGCGCGCGGTTCTCGGCCGCGTTGGGGGCCGAGACGAGGAACGCCCACAGGTCATCAGGGCGCTTGGCGAAGAAGCGGTTGAGGCCGAACGCCTCCATCGCCAGCCACCACCCGCCGATGAGCACCAGAAGCGTGATCGCCACCATGCCCGCGTTGCCCAGCCAGCGCCGCCCCGCGCCGCCCGCGCCGGGCACGGGTGGCAGCGCGACCAGCAATTCGGGCCGCGCCAGCGCCGTGGCGCGCGACAGCCAGCCGACCAGCCCGTAGGCCACCATCGCCACCGCCGCGGCGACCGAGGCGATGGCCCATGTCGCCTCGACATCCAGCGCGCGCATGGCGCGCAGCGCCAGCACGCCCATGCCGCGCTCGGCGCCGGTGAATTCGCCCACCATCGCGCCCAGAAACGCCGCCGGCGCGGCGATCTGCAGCCCCGCCAGCAGATAGGGCAGCGCCGCCATCAGCCGGATCTGCACGAACGCCGTCCACGCGCCACGCCCATAAAGCGCGACCAGATCGAACCAGCTTGCCGGCGCGGCGCGCAGCCCGACCAGCAGCGGAATGAAGGTGGTGTAATAGACCGCGAGCGCGGCCAGCGTGATCTGCGGGCCCGGGCCGGGGCCGTAGAGCACGCGCAGGATCGGCCCCGTGGCCACCAGCGGCAGGCAGAACACCACCAGCGCCACGGCCGAGACCACCATCCGCGCGCGCGGCGCCAGCGCCACGATCAGCGCCAGCGCCACCGCCGCCAGGTTCCCCGCCACGAAGCCCAGCACCGCGTTTTCCAGCGTGATCCCCAGCGCGCGCGAGATCAGCCCCCAGTTGGCCGACAGGTAGCGGACCACATCCACGGGCCCCGCCAGCAGGTAACTGCCCGCCAGCGCCAGCGCCGCGAGTTGCCACAGCGCCAGCGCCCCCACCGCGCCGGCCAGCGCCTGCGCGCGGTCGGGTCGGAGCAGCGCGCGCGGCGCAACCAGGGTGGACGGAGGGGCGGCGAGCGTCATTGCGCGGCGGCCTTCGCGTCGGCGCCGGCCTCGTCCCAGCCGCGGGCCAGTTCGGCGCTGACGCGCGTCACCAGCGCGTCGAAGCTGTCGCTGCCGGGGGTGGCGTCGGGCGGGATGGCGATGTCGGCCACCACCTGCGCCGGGCGGCTGGAAAACACGACCACGCGGTCGGCGAGCGTCACCGCCTCGGACACCGAATGCGTGACCAGCAGCGTGGTGCTGCCGGCCGCCTGCCACAGCGGCGGCAACTCGACGTTCAGCCGCCGGCGGGTCAGCTCATCGACCGCGCCGAAGGGCTCGTCCAGCAGCAGCACCCGCGGTTGCGTGACCAGGCAGCGCGCGATGGCAACGCGCTGGCGCATGCCCCCCGAGAGCGCAGCGGGCTTGGCGGCCTCGAACCCCGCCAGCCCCACCCGCGCGATCATCGCGTCCACGGCATCAGTGTCGGCGGGCTGCCGCGCGAGCTTGCGCGCAAGCGCCACGTTCCCGCGCACCGACCGCCACGGCAGCAGCGAGGCATCCTGAAACGCCATCGCCATTGCGCCCTGCGCCTGCATCTGCGCAGGACTTTCGCCGCCCATGTCGATCTCGCCGGCGGTGGGGGCCTCCAGCCCGGCGACCATCCGCAGCACGGTGGACTTGCCGCAACCAGACGGACCGACGAGCGCGGTCATCGCGCCCGCCTTGAACGTCAGGTCCAGCGGCGCGACCGCGTCCACCGCGCCCGCACCCGCTCCGAAGCGTTTGGCAAGCGCGGTGCAGCGGATGGCGGGCCCCGTGGTGGCGCGCTCAGCCATGCACCTCTTCCAGGATGCTGCGGTCCCACAGATCGGCGGTGACCGGCATGCCCAGAAGCGCGAGTGTTTCGATGTTCTGCGCGACGGTGTCGTCGGTCCACCAGCCGAAGCCGTTTGCGTCGGTCAGCTCCGAGAACATCAGCGGCACCTGCCGGCGCGCCTGTTCAAGCTGGGTGTCGCGGTCAAGCCCGGCATCGGGGAAGCGCGCCAGCGTCAGGTCGGTCGCGGCCTCCAGATCGCGGCGATACTCCTCCCAGCCCTGCACCTCGCCGGCGATCAGGGCGACCAACTGGTCGCGGCGGTTGGCGATCGAGTCGTCCGTGGCGATGTAGGTCTGCGAGTGCAGCGTGTAGCCGAAATCGGCCATCAGCATCACCGTGCTGTCGATGCCGCGCACATACATCGACACCGGAATGTCGGTGCTCCAGGTCAGCAGGCAGTCGACCTCGCCGGCCAGCAGGGGGGCGGCATCGTATTGCGTGGGAATGATCTCGATCGCGTCGAAATCGACGTCGTTGAGCGTGGCGAGCGTGCGCAGCACCGGCGTGTTGGCGGTGGCCATGCCGATGCGCTTGCCCTCGAGGTCGGCAGGGGTGTTCACCGGGTTGTCGGGCAGCGAGGTGATGGCGAAGGGGTTGTTCTGCATCGCCACGGCGATGATCCTGAACGGCGCGCCCTGCTGCACCGCCGAGGCCGTGTAATCGGCGGCCGAAATCCCCACCAGCGCGGTGCCCGACACCACCGGCGGTTCAACGGGCGCGTTGGGACCGCCGCTGTCAAGCCGCACGTTCAGCCCGCGATCGGCCCAGAAGCCGCGCTCGGCGGCGATGTAGCTGCCTGCGAATTGCACCGAATGCAGCCACGACAGTTGCAGCGCCACGTCCGACTGCTGCGCGAGCGCCGCGCGCGGTCCCATCCCCAGCGTCCAGGCGCCAAGCCCCGTCAGCCCCATCCCCATCAGATGGCGGCGCGAGAACCGATATGCTGTCATGGTGTGTCCCCTTTGCGTCGGTTTCGAATGCAACACGGTAAAGCCCGGCACATTCCGAGCAACCCGAGTGCCTTGTGTCGCCCAAAGTTCGGGCGGTTTCAGCCGCTGCTGGCGCGAAAGTGATCGGTTCAGCGTCCGCCGTCATGCGCACGGCTCCACCGCCACAGCCAGACCGGCGCCGCCGCGCCACCGCCGTCGTGGCGCAGATCGACGCGGATCTCGGCGACGCTCAGGTCATCGTCGGGGGTCAGCAGGAAGCTGGCGCGGAGCGTCGGGGCCGCGCCGGCAAGCGGGTGGAGGGTCTGGCCCGAGATGTCCGCGCCCTCGGGTGCCGTGATCAGAAGCTCGAGGCTGTCCGGGTCCGGGGCGGGCCCCGCGCCCGGCGGTGGCGCGTAGTCGATCACGAAGCGCCGTGCCTCGCGCGCGCTGGGCTCGACCCCGGCCGCCTGCCGCACCGGGATCAGCGGCAGGGCCGGGTCGGCGGGGGGCACCGCCGCCAGCCCCGCGGGCTGCCAGCGCAGCCGGTAGGCGAAGCGGTGCTCCTGCCCGGGCTCGAGCGGCGCGGCGGGCCGCCAGAAGGCACCGATATTGTCGGCAAATTCATCGCGCGTGGGGATCTCCAGCAGCATCACCGCGCCCGCGCCCCAGTCGCCGAGCGGTTCCACCATCGCCGAGGGGCGGCGGTGATACGCGGCCTCGCCGTCGCGGAAGCGATCGAACGCGTCCGGCGTCTGCACCAGCCCGAAGCGGCGCGGCGCGGTGTCGGCAAACCCCGACATCTGCAACGCCGCCGGATTGGCCAGCGGGCGCCACAGCCGTTCGCCCGCACCGTTGTCGATCACCAGCACGTCGTTGTCATGAACCGCGGGGCGAAAATCGTCGATCACCGCCGGCCCCATGTCCGAGTGCTGGAACATCGAGGTCAGCGGCGCGATGCCGGCATCCGCGATCGGCTCGCGCGGGAACAGGTGCAGCGCGCAGTCCATCACCGTTTCGGGGGCACCCGCGCGGCCCGGGGTGATGGTGGCGATCAGCGCGGCCGCCGCGCGCGGACTGTCGATCACGCAGCCCAGCGTGAGCGCGCGCGCCTCGGTTTTCAGCACGGCGATGTGGCGCGTGACGGGGAACTCCTCGGGCTCCGGCCCGCCGGTGCCCAGTGCCAGCCCGCGCGCCGACAGCCCGTAGACCGCATCGCGCGCCAGCGCCCGGAAGTAGCTTGCGCCCTGCAGCACGATCAGCTCGTCCAGCCGGTCCTCGGCGTTGAGCGGGTAGCGCACCCGCAGCCCCGAAAACCCGGCTTCGGGGTGGTCGCGGTCGGGCACGCCATCGGGGAAATAGCGCGGATCGAAGTCGAACAGCGCGGTGCCCAACGGTGGCGCAGGGTCGCCCTGGGCGAAGCTGACATGAACCGGATCGGGGAACAGCCAGCCGGGGGGCAGCAGGTCGGCGCGGAAGCCGTGGCCCAGCGGCAGCCCGGCCGAGCGCCCATCGACCGGGCGGATGGCGCGGTGGCTGTCATAGGTCAGCTCGTCGAAGGGTGGGGGCAGCTCGCGCGGGGCGGGCGCGTAGGGCGCGCCGGCGCGGGTTCGGGCGGCGGCGATGACCGCCTCGGAACTCAGCAGCGGTGTGTTGGCCACGGCCCGGCGCGGCAATCCGGCGGCGGTCGCCGCCAGGACCAGGCCCGCGGCGCTGCCCTGCACGAACACGCGCCGCCTCATGCCGCGCTCCGTCCCGGCAACTCGGGCGGCGCGGTGCGGCGCTGCGGTTCGACCAGCCGCAGCACCACCAGCCGGTAGCGCATGATCCCGGCGCGGTAGGCTTCGGTCAGGGCGTTGCCGCCGATCATGTTGGCGAACAGCGCGAACCGTCCCAGCCCCAGCGCATCGGCCAGCGGTCCGGCCAGCCGAAGCGCCCGGTCGCGCAGCCGGTCAAGCCGCAGCAGCGGCGTCAGGTCGAGCGTGGCCACAGCGGCGAAGCCCTGTCGGCCGGCTTCGGCCAGCAGGGCGCTGCCGGGGGTGACGTGGCCCAGCCGCCAGCCGCGGCGAAACGCGTCGATCAGGCGCGCGGCGCGGGGGTGCGCGGGCGGTGCGTCCGCCAGCATGTCGTCGACCACGATCAGCACGCCGCCGCGCCGCAGATGCCCTTGTGCGGCGCGCAGGAAGCTTGCGGCGCTGTCGCTGTGCACGTGGCTTTCGATGGCCAGCACCAGATCCGCGGGGGGCAGCGTGGTGGGCAGGGTGAAATCGGACTGCGTGACCTCGACCCGCCCGCCGAGCCCGCGCGCGCTGGCGTGGCGCCGCGCCAGCCGGACCTGCTCGGCGCTGAGCGTCAGGCCGCCGAGGCGCGCCTCGGGCCAGTGGCGGGCGAGGTGAAACAGCGTGCCGCCCACGCCGCAGCCCAGATCGCGGACCTGCGCCGGGGGGCGGCCCAGCGCGTCCTCGGCGGCGGACGCGACCAGCGTGTTGACATGGGCCGCCGCGGCCTGCGGCGTGGCCACGCCCGCGCCCCAGAGCGGGCGGTGGATGGCCAGCGCCTCGCCGCTGCCGCCCACGGCCAGGAACCGCCGCGTGCTCGCGTCGTAGTAGCGCTCGACCGCCGATGCGGAGGCGCGGTCTGGCGC
>PUOA01000292.1 GCA_003551925.1 Paracoccaceae bacterium | reverse complement strand
CTGCGCGATGGCGCCGAAGCCCACCAGCCCCAGCGTGGCGCCCGAGACCTCGAGGCCCATCATCCGCTGGCGCGGCCAGCCGCCCGCCAGCACCTCGGCGCTGCCCAGCCACGCGCGGCGGCGCAGCATCAGCACCGCGGTGATCACGTATTCGGCGACCGAGATCGTGTTGCCGCCTGTGGCCGGGAACACCGCCACATCGCGGGCCTTGCACGCGTCAAGGTCGATGTTGTCCAGCCCCACGCCCAGCCGCCCCACCGCGCGCAGGCGCGGCGCGCCGGCCAGCAGTTCGCCGCGCACCTGCGTGCGGTTGCGCACGATCAGCCCGCGCGCCTCGGCCAGCGCGCCGGCCAGCCGCGCGGGCTCGTCCACCAGCGACGGGTCGTAAGTTACCGCAAAGCCCTGTTCGCGCAGCCAGTCGACCGCCGGTTCATCCATGAATTCGGAAATGACGATGTCGCTCATGCTGTCCTCCTCATGCCGCCGAGGCCGCGGCGGCGGCCTCGCGCAGGTCGATCACCCGATGCGCGCGGATCGAGCGCTCCGCCGCTTCGCCCACCAACACCGACCAGTAGCCATCGGCAAGCGAAACCTCGGGCGCGCCTGCGCCGCTGCGCACCAGATCGCGGAACCGCGCGTGCTGGTAATAGGTCGATCCGTGGTGGTCGCCCGCGCGCAGGATGCGTTCGTCGACCTCCACCACCTCGCGCGTCTCGCGCTTGGTTGCGCGGTCCGAGATCACGAATTCGGAATGCCGCTCCTGTCCGTCGGGCGAAAACCGCGCCGGGCCGGGCACGCAGGCGTCAAGCCGCGCGCGCTCGCCGGTGACGGACACCACCTCCTGCCAGTGCGACCCTTCGGCGAACATGCACAGCTCCAGCATGGCGCGGGTGCCGTTGGCGAAATCGACGGTGACGAAGGCGTTGTCCACGATATCGGGGGTGCGTCCGTCATAGCGTTCATCGCGGTGGTTCACATCCGCGCCGCCGCTGGCATACACGCGCACCGGGTCCGAATTCAGCAGAAGCCGCATCAGGTCGAAGAAATGGCAGCATTTTTCGACCATGGTGCCGCCGGTGCGCGCGTTGAAGCGGTTCCAGTCGCCGACCTTGGACAGGAACGGAAAGCGGTGCTCGCGGATCGAGACCATGCGCGGGGTGCCCGCCACGCCGTCCGCCAGCGCGGCGCGCAACCGTTCCACGGGCGGCATGTAGCGGTATTCCATCGCCACCCAGACCGGCGCGCGTCGGCCCCTTGCGGCCTCCATCAGCGCGCGCGCGTCAGTGGCGGTGGTGGCCAGCGGCTTTTCGCACAGGATCGCCGCGTCGGTGGCCAGCAGATCGCGCATCAGCTCCAGGTGCAGATCATTCGGCGCGGCCAGCACATAGGCGTCGCAGGCCCCGGCTTCCAGCAGCGCGCGGTGGTCGGCATAGGCCGCCGTCCCGTCGCCCGCCAGTGCCTGCGCCTGCGCGCGCATGCCCGCGTCGGGGTCGCTCACGGCGGTGACGCGCGCGCCGTCGAGCAGCGCGATGTTGCGGATATGCTCCTGACCCATCATGCCGGAGCCGATGATGCCATACCGTATCGGGGTCATCCCGTGCCTTCCTTTCGGTTCGTTGTGCGCGCCGGGTCAGTTGAGCGTCAGCCCGGCATCGACGATGAAATCCTGTCCCGTTGCCCCGCTGCTGGCGCTTGAGGCCAGAAACAGCACCATGGGCGTGATGTGGCGCGGCTCCAGCCGGAACTTGAGCGCCTGTTGTTCCAGGAACTCGGCGTTCTTTTCCGGCGTCAGCCACAGCCGCGCCTGCCGGTCGGTCAGGATCGCGCCGGGGACCACCGAGTTGACGCGGATCCCCTGCGGGCCGAGTTCCGCCGCGAGCGAGCGGGTCATGCCGCTGATCGCGGCCTTCGACGTGGTGTAGCCCAGCATCCCCGGCCGCCCGCGCATCCAGCTGATCGAGCCCATGTTGATGATGCTGCCGCCGCCTGCGCGCGCCATCCACGGCGCCACGGTCTGCGCGGCGAAGACGTGGTGCGACAGGTTGGTGGCCAGACAGTCGCGCCAGTAGTCGGGGGTGAGCTGCGCGAAATCATGCCGGTCGTCGCGCGCGGCGTTGTTGACCAGCACGGTGAACGGCGCCACCGCGTCGGCGAGCGTGGCGATGGTGCCGGGCAGGGTGTCGAGGTCGCGGACATCGGCGCGGGCGAACCGCGCGCCGGTCTCGCGTGCCAGCGCCGCGCCTGCGTCGGCGTCGATGTCCACGAACCCCACGCGCGCGCCCTGCGCCACGAAGCCGCGCACGAATTCGGCGCCAAGCCCGGTCGCGCCGCCGGTGATCAGCACCGCCGACCCGTTCAGCGACGGGAAGCGGGCAGGGGGGGTGTCGGTCATCGCTCAGCCTCCGAAGCGCGGCTCGGGCAGGCCGGGGGTGTCCACGCGCATCGCGAAGATGTTGCCGGCCTGCGGCCAGTCGGCAAGCTCGGCCTCCGGCCGCCCGTGCCGGGCCGAGGTGACATAAAGCGTGCGCAGATCCGGCCCGCCGAAGGCGCACATGGTCGGGCAGCGCGCGGGCACGGGGTGCTCGGCGAGGATCTCGCCCGCGGGTGACAGGCGCACCACGCGCCCGCCGTCGTAGAGCGCGGACCAGTAGCAGCCCTCGGCATCGACCGCGGCGCCGTCGGGGCGGCCGTTGCCGTGGGGGAACTGGTGAAAGACCTCGCGCGCGCCGGGGGTGCCGTCCGCGTCCAGCGGGTAGCGGTAGATCACATGCGCCGGCGTGTCCGAATGATACATCCACCGCCGGTCGGGCGAAAAGGCCAGCCCGTTCGACACCATGATCTCGCCCTTGACCTGCGTGCAGGTCAGGTCCGCGTCCACGCGGCAGAGCTGCGCGGCGGGGCGGTCGCGCGGCTCATGGATGGTGCCGGCCCAGAACCGGCCCCAGGCGTCGGCGCGGCCATCATTGAAGCGGCTGATTGCGGTGTCGGGCTGCGGGTTGGCAATCAGCCGCTCCTTGCCCCCGCGCGCGTCCAGCAGCCACAGCCCCGAGCGCAGCCCGGCGATGAACCCACCGCCCGCGCGCAGGGCGATGCAGCCCACGTTTTCGTCCATCGCCAGCGTGTCGTTGCGCCCGGTGGCGGGGTCGAGGCAGTGGATCGCCGGGGCTTCGATATCCACCCACCACAGGCGCCGGGTGTCGGCGCGCCACAGCGGGCATTCGCCAAGCGCGGCCTGCGCGGGGTATGCGGTTTCGAACGTCATTCCGGGCCTCAATACGCAGCCGACGGGCCGGCGGCGGGGGCGTGGCCGCGCACGCCCGCGGCCGCCTCGCGCGCGGCCGTCATCAGCAGCGCCAGGTCCGAGGCGATGGCGACATAGGAATAGCCCATGTCGATATAATCGTGCACCATCGCGGGCGTGCCGCCGACGATCCCGCAGGCGATGCCGGCCTCGCGCGCGGCCTCCGCCGCCCCGCGCAGCGCGTCCTGAACCTCAGGGTGGCCGATCTGGCCCATGTGGCCCATCGATGCCGACAGATCGCCGGGGCCGATGAAGATCGCGTCCACCCCGTCGAGCGCGGCGACTTGCGGCAGCAGCGCCACCGCCTCGGGGGTTTCCAGTTGCAGCACCACCGCGACCTGGTCGTTCGCGCGTGCCAGATAGTCGGGCGCGGTGCCGAAGCGGCTGGCGCGGTGCATCGCCGCGACCCCGCGCGTGCCCTGCGGCGGATAGCGCGTGGCGGCGACCGCGGCGCGGGCCTCGTCCAGCGACTGGATGTTGGGAAACATCAGCGACCGCGCGCCCGCGTCCATCACGCGCTTGACCATCACCGCATCGTTCCACGGCACGCGCAGCACCACTTCGGAGGGCGTGCCCGACAGCGCCTGGAGCATCGCCGCCGTTTGCGCCACATCGAGCGGTGAGTGCTCCATGTCCACCAGCACCCAGTCGAAGCCCGCATGGCCCATCGCCTCGGCGATGATCGGGCTGGCGGACATGATCCAGGTGCCCAGCGGCGGCGTGTCGTCGCGCAGGTGCAGCCAGCGTTTGAAGCGGTTCTCGGTCGGTGCCATTGCGGATCCCTTCGTTCAGAAGATTTCGGGTTCGGGCTCGTCCGGCCCGCCTTGCAGGATGTCGAAATCGCAGCCCTTGTCGGCCTGCGTGACGTGCTGGCAGAACAGCGCCGTGTAGCCGCGCGCCGAGCGTGGCGGCGGCGGGGTCCAGGCGGCGCGGCGGGCGGCAAGCTCGGCCTCGGGGACCATCAGTTCCAGCCGCTTGGCGGCGACGTCGAGCACGATCTCGTCGCCGTCGCGCACCAGCGCCAGCGGCCCGCCCACGGCGCTTTCGGGAGCGACGTGCAGCACGCAGGTGCCGTAATGTGTCCCGCTCATCCGCGCGTCGGATATTCGCACCATGTCGCGCACACCCTGCGCCAGCAGGTGCTTCGGGATCGGCAGCGCGCCCCATTCGGGCATCCCCGGCGCGCCCTTGGGCCCGGCGTTGCGCAGCACCAGCACATGCTCGGGCGTGATCCCGAGGCCGGGGTCGTCGATCCGCGCCACCAGATCGGCATGGGTGTCGAACACCACCGCCGGGCCGCGATGCCTGAGCAGATGCGCGCTGGCGGCGCTGGGCTTGATCACCGCGCCATCAGGCGCAAGATTGCCGCGCAGCACCGCCAGCGCCGCGCGGTCGGTCACGGGGCGGTCGAGCGGGCGGATCACCTCGTCGTCGTAGCACTCGGCGCCTTGCAGCGCGTCGGCGAGCGTTCCGGTGACGGTGCGCGCGCTCAGGTCCAGCCGCGGCGCGAGCCTTGCCAGCAGCGCGGGCAGGCCACCGGCGAAATAGAGATCCTCCATCAGCTTGTCGCCGGCGGGGAAGATGTTGGCGATCACCGGCACCTCGGCCGCGGCGCGGTCCAGATCATCCAGCCCGAAATCGACGCCCGCGCGCCGCGCCAGCGCCACCAGATGCACCGCGGCGTTGGTGGAGCCGCCGAGCGCCATGAACACCCGCGCGCCGTTGTCGAAGGACGCCCGGCCGAGCACATCCGAGGGGCGCAGGTTCTCCCACACCATGTCCACGATCCGCGACCCGCAGGCCGAGGCCATCCGCGCGTGCCCCGAATCCGCCGCCGGCACCGACGAGGCGCCGGGCAGTGTCAGCCCCATCGCGTCCACGATCGAGGTCATCGTGGACGCCGTGCCCATGGTGTTGCACGTCCCCGCCGAGCGCGTCATGCGGCTTTCAAGATCGATCCAGTCGTCGCCCGTGATCTCGCCCGTTCGCAGCTTGTCCCAATAGGCGCGCGTGTGCGTGCCCGCGCCCAGCGTGCGGCCCTTCCAGCGCCCGTTGAGCATCGGCCCCGCGGGGCAGAAGATCGCGGGGATGTTCATCGAGATCGCGCCCATCAGGAGCCCCGGCGTGGTCTTGTCGCACCCGCCCAGCAGCACCGCGCCGTCGATGGGGTGCGAGCGCAGAAGCTCCTCGGCCTCCATCGCCAGAAAGTTGCGGTAGAGCATGGTCGTGGGCTTGACCATCACCTCGCCCAGCGACAGCGCGGGCAGCTCCACCGGGAAGCCCCCCGCCGCCCAGACAGCGCGCTTCACGGCGCCGGCCCGGTCGCGCAGATGCGCGTGGCAGGGGCTGAGGTCGGACCAGGTGTTGAGGATACCGATCACCGGCTTGCCCAGGAACTCCTCGCGCCGCAGGCCCATCTGCTGGGTGCGCTGGCGATGCGCGAAGCCGCGCATGTCGGCCGAGGCGTACCAGCGCTGGCTGCGAAGCTGATCGATGCTGCGTTTCGGCACGGTCCCCCTCCGTGATGGCATGCGTCGGCATACCGTCTTTTTCTGCGTTGCGCAGTGTCGCAAATAATTCAGAACGCTGCAACCAAAGATGCGCCGATCGGCACCCGGAATCACCGACTCGCGGCTGCCTTCTCTCAACTCTCTGTTAAAGCTAGATATAATCAATCAATGCCAGCATTGACAGGTGTTCGCGGTGATGTTACCAATTTCGTAGCGCTGCGAAATACCGGAGGAGCAGCGCGTTCGCTGGCTCAGGGGAGGGGCGGCATGGACCCGGTCATCAACGTTCTGAACGTGGCCAACCGCTGGACCACGCGCGTCGCGGGCTACGCCGCCACGGTGCTGCTGTTCGGCATGCTGGGCGTGGTGATCGTGCATGTCTTCTACCGCTACGTGCTGGGCGACAGCTTCGGCTGGACCGAGGAGCTGTCGCGCACGATGATGGTGTGGATGGCGTTCCTGTATTTCCCGACCGCGCATCGCTACGGGATGAATGTCAGCCTCGATATCTTCGTCGCCGCGATCCAGGATCGCCCGGTCATGCGCTATGTCGGGCTGCTGATCGAACTGTCGGTGTTCGTCATGCTGTGCGGCGCGATCTGGCTGGGCTGGGGGCTGATGTCGCGCGCGGGCACCAGCTTCACCTTGGCGCTGCGGCTGCCGCTCAGCTACGTCTACGCGATCATGCCCATCGGCTTCGCGCTTGTCGCGCTGGTGTCCTTCGAGCGCCTGCTGCGGCTGATCGGCAACATCTTCCACCCCGGCCGATACGAGGTGAACGTCTTCGGCTCGTCCACCGGATCGGAGGCGTAAGGCATGACGTTCCTCTATATCTACCTGTTCCTCGGCCTGCTGATCATCGGCACGCCCATCGTGTTCGTCATGCTGCTCGCGCCCGGGCTGACGCTGGTGTTCGAGGACAACCTGCGCTTTCTGAACCTGCTGGTGCAGCGGCTGTTCGCGGGGATGGACAGCTTCCCGCTGATGGCGCTGCCGTTCTTCATCCTTGCGGGCGAGCTGATGACCGCGGGCGGCGTGACCAGCCGCATCGTGCGCTTCGCCGAGACCTTCGTCGCTCACCGCAAGGCCGGGCTGGGGCAGGTGTCGGTGTCGTCGTCGATCATGCTGGCGGGGGGCTCGGGCTCGGCGGTGGCGGATGCCTCGGCGCTGGGCGGGGTGATGATCCCCGGCATGCACCAGGCGGGGTATACCAGGTCGTTCTCGGCGGCGATCACCGCGGCCTCGGCGGTGCTGGCCTCGATCATCCCGCCCTCGGGGCTGATGATCCTTTATGCCTTCATCATGAACGTGTCGGTTGCGGCGATGTTCGCGGCCGCGATCATCCCGGGGCTGATGATCGGTTTCGGGCTGATGGTGGTGGTGGCGATCGTGGCGCGGTTCCGCACCTTCCCCGACCCCGACGCGCGCGCCTCGTGGGCCGACAGCTGGGAGGCGGGCAAGAGCGCGTTCTTCCCGCTGCTGACCCCGGTGATCCTGATCGGCGGCATCGTCGGCGGCGTGTTCACCCCGACCGAGGGCGCGGCCGTCGCGGCCTTCTACGCGATGCTGCTGGGGCTGTTCATCACGCGCGAGATCAGCCTGGTGCAGCTGTTCCAGGTGTTCCAGAAGGCGGCGCTGAAATCGGCGATCATCCTGCTGCTGGTGGGCGCGGCGGTGTCGTTCGCCTCGCTCGTCAGCCTCAAGCGCACGCCGCAGCTGGTGTCGGACCTGATCCTGAACGTGACCGCCGACCCGCTGCTGCTGTTCCTGCTGGTGGTGCTGCTGCTGCTGCTGATCGGCACGATCATGGACGCGGGCCCCGCGATTCTGATCCTTGCGCCGATCCTTGCGCCGGTGATGATCGGGGTGGGCATCCATCCGATCCACTTCGCCGTGGTGATGTGCGTGACGCTGATCATCGGGCTGATCACGCCGCCATTGGGGCTCGTGTTATTCGTGGTGTCAGGCATCTCGGGCGAGCGCATCGAGCGCATTTCCTGGGACCTGATCCCCTACTTCCTGTTCGAGGTCGCGGTCGTCGTGTCCCTCGTGCTGTTCCCCGAGACGGTGCTGTGGCTGCCACGCGCGCTCGGATATATCTGACAACCAACCCAAGGGAGGACCCAAGAATGTTGGACCTGAAGAAGACCGTTTCGACCAGCCGCACGGCGCTGATGGCGGGTGCGGTGGCGCTGGCCGGGATGGCCGCACCGCAGGCGCTGGATGCAACCACGCTGAACCTCGTGTTCCTGGCCAACGAGGAGGACCAGGAATACGACGCCGCGCTGGTGTTCAAGAACTTCGTCGAAGCCCGCACCGGCGGCGAGGTCGAGGTCGACATCTTCGTCGGCGCGCAGCTCTGCGGCTCGGCCAACGAGTGCTTCGAGTCGATGCGTGCGGGCGTGGTGAACATGTACACCGCCACCGCGGGCGGCGCCTCGGCGATCTATCCGGCCGTGCAGGGCATGGACATCCCCTATGCGCTCAGCTCGGACCGGGTGGCGCAACTGGTGCTGCAGGACCGGGACTTCACCAACTTCATGCGCGAGCGCATCCTGGAATCGTCCAATGACGATATCCTGCTGCTGGCCATGACCCAGACCGGCGGCTGGCGCAACTTCGCCACCCGCGACCGCCCGATCCGCACCCCCGAGGATGTCGAGGGCGTGCGCTTCCGCACCATCGAGTCCGAAATCCAGCAGCGGCTGGTGCGCTCGATGGGCGGCTCGCCCACCCCGATCCCGTGGCTCGAGGTCTACACCGCGCTGCAGACCGGCGTGGTCGACGGCACCAAGAACTCGATCTCCG
>PUOA01000027.1 GCA_003551925.1 Paracoccaceae bacterium | reverse complement strand
GTCAAGTTCCACCCCGAGCTTGCGGACGCGCAGATCCGCAAGCTGGTGGGCACCACCAACGCCACGATTCAGGCGATCCGCGAGCGCACGCACTGGAACATCGCCAACATCCAGCCCATCGACCCGGTGGCGCTGGGGCTGTGCAAGCAGAGCGAGCTTGACGCCGAGGTCCAGAAGGCCGCCCGCAAGCGCGCCGCCGAGGGCGCGGTGATGAGCGATGACGAACGCCGCAAGCTCGTGACCACCGAGCAATCGCTCGACATGCCGGCCGAGCCGCGCATCCCCGCCGCCATCGCCGGGCTGGAGAATTTCAGCCTCAGCAAGCCGACCGAGGATGCGCCCGCCGAGGATGGCGAAAAGTCCCCCGCCGACTACTCGGACGCCGACAGCTTCTTCAACCTCCCCGAGGATGACAAGAGCGACGACGAGGACGAGGACGACGACGACAACCGCCGCTGAGCGGGTCGGCGCACTGGACATCAATCGGGGGGACCGACATGAAATTCACGTTGTCCTGGCTGAAGGACCACCTCGACACCGACGCCTCGCTGGACGCGATTCTGGATGCGCTGACCGATCTGGGGCTCGAGGTCGAGGAGGTCTCGGACCCCGCGCGCACGCTTGGGGCGTTCCGGATCGCGCGCGTGATCGAGGCCGCGCAGCACCCCGATGCCGACCGGCTGCGCCTGTGCCGGGTCGAGGTCCGCGACGCCCCCGACGCCGCGCCGACCGAGGTGCAGGTGGTCTGCGGCGCCCCGAACGCGCGCACCGGCATGCTCGGCGTGTTCGCGCCCGTGGGCACGCATATCCCCGGCACCGGGGTGGACCTGAAACCCGGTGTGATCCGCGGCCAGGAAAGCAACGGGATGCTGTGCTCCGAGCGTGAGCTGATGCTCTCGGATGACCATGAGGGCATCATCGATCTGCCGCACGATGCCCCGCTGGGGGCGCGGTATATCGACTACGCCGGGCTCAACGACCCGATGATCTACGTCAAGATCACCCCGAACCGCCCCGATGCGCTGGGCGTGCGCGGGGTGGCGCGCGATCTGGCGGCGCGGGGTCTGGGCACGCTGAAACCGCTTGTGGAGCGGGCGGTTGCGGGGCGCTTTGCCAGCCCCATCGGCGTTCACATCGACCCGTCGCTGCGCAAGCGCGGCTGCCCGCTCTTCGCCGGGCGCGTGATCCGCGGCGTGAAGAACGGCCCTTCGCCCGACTGGCTGCAGAAGCGGCTGCGCGCCATCGGGCTGCGGCCGATCTCGGCGCTGGTGGACATCACCAACTTCTTCACCTTCGATCTGAACCGCCCGCTGCACGTGTTCGACGCCGACCGCGTGCAGGGCGATCTGCGCATCCACCCCGCGCAGGGGGGCGAGGTGCTGGCGGCGCTGGACGAGCGCAGCTACACGCTCGCGCCCGGGCAGATGCTGATCTCCGACGATGCCGGGCCCGAAAGCCTGGCCGGGATCATGGGCGGCGCGGCGACCGGCTGCACCGATGACACGGTGAACGTGTTCCTCGAATCGGCCTACTGGGATCCGATCACCATCGCCGCCACCGGCCGCGCGCTGCGCATCAACTCGGATGCGCGCTATCGGTTCGAACGCGGCGTGGACCCGGCCTTCACCCTGCCGGGGCTGCAACTGGCGACGCAGATGATCCTCGATCTGTGCGGGGGCGAGCCGTCCGAGATCGCCATGGACGGCGCGGTCCCCGACACCACCCGCAGCTACCGGTTCGATCCGCAGGCGATGGCGCGGCTGGTCGGGCTGGATATCCCCGAGGCCGAGCAGCGCCGCATCCTGAGCGATCTGGGCTTTGCGCTGGACGGCGACCGCGCCACCCCGCCCAGCTGGCGCCCCGACATCCTGGGCGAGGCCGATCTGGTCGAGGAAATCGCGCGCATCGCCTCGCTCAGCCGGCTGGAGGGGCGGCCGCTGCCGCGCGTGTCCCCCGGTGTGCCGCGCCCGATCCTGACGCCCACGCAGACCCGCGAGCGCGCCGCGCGGCGCCAGCTTGCCGCGCTGGGCTATCATGAGTGCGTGACCTACAGCTTCATCGATCACGCCGCCGCGGCGCTGTTCGGGGGCGGCGACGACGCGGTGAAGCTCGACAATCCGATCTCGTCCGAGATGAGCCATCTGCGCCCGGACCTGCTGCCGGGGCTGTTGCGCGCGGTGGCGCGCAACCAGGCGCGCGGCGCCGGCGACGTCGCGTTGTTCGAGGTTGGGCCCGCGTTCCTTGGCGGTGAACCGGGCGAGCAGGCGCTGCACGCCACCGCCGTCTGGGTCGGCGACGTGGCCGGGCGCGACCCGCATCGCAGCCGCCGCGCGGCGGACCCGTTCGACGCCAAGGCCGACGCCGAGGCCGTGCTTGCCGCCATCGGCGCGCCCGCGCGGCTGCAGGTCTCGCGCGAGGTGCCGGGCTGGTTCCACCCGGGCCGTGCCGCGCGGCTGGGGCTGGGGCCGAAGCTGGGGCTGGCGCTGTTCGGCGAACTGCATCCGCGCGTGTTGCGCGCGCTGGACGTCAAGGGTCCGGCGATGGCGCTGAGCGTCTGGCTGGAGGCCGTGCCGCAACCGCGCAAGCGGGTGATCGCGCGCCCGGCACTGGCGGCGAGCGATCTTCAGGCGGTGGAACGCGATTTCGCCTTCGTGCTGGACGCCCGGGTCGAAGCGGCCGCTGTGGCCACAGCCGCCGCGGGCGCCGACAAGGCGCTGATCGATCGGGTCGAGGTCTTCGACGAATTCACCGGGCCCAAGGCCGAGGCGCAGATGGGCGCGGGCCGCAAGTCGCTGGCGATCAGCGTCCGGATGCAACCGCGTGCACAGACCCTGACCGAAGCCGAGATCGACGCGGTGAGCGCGCGTATTGTTGAAAAAGTGAAGGCAAAAACGGGCGGCGAGCTGCGGAAGTGACAAGGCGCGGCGTTAAGTATTTGGATTCATTTCGCTCTGTGCGCTGATCGATCTGCGGCATCTCGCGTCAATGTCGTAAATATGTATCAGCGCGGGATCGCACGCAACCCGCTGCCAGGCAGTTGCTCATCGACCAGGGCGCGCTCGTCGGGCCGCGGGAGCGGGTGGCGGCGTTGTCCAGGCTCCGCCAACCGAAAAAGACCGCGTTGCGCATGCCGTGCAGCTTGCGCCGGCGCCGCCTCGGACGGCACCCCCTTGCCAGCGGGGCGCGGACTGCGCTATCGGTAGGGCGTGATCGGGAGACGCTGGCATCCGCGCCAGGGCCGAAGGAGCAACCGCCCCGGTAAACTCTCAGGCAAAAGGACCGATCCGCCAAAGAACTCTGGAGAGTGGCGCCCGCGCGCCCGCCGAAGGGATAGCGATCTCAGGCCAACGGACAGAGGGGGCACGAACCGCGCGCAACCCGCGCGCCTGTGCCGATTCATGGGGGCGGAATGGCCGATGGACGCGACGACCCGAGCCTGAAGCGCACGGTGCTGCACGCGCTGCATACCGAGCTGGGCGCGAAGATGGTGCCCTTTGCGGGCTACGAGATGCCGGTGCAATTCCCGATGGGCGTGCTGCGCGAGCATTTGCACACCCGCGCGGCGGCAGGGCTGTTCGATGTCAGCCACATGGGGCAGCTGCTGCTGCGCGGCAACGGCGTGGCGCAGGCGTTGGAATCGCTGGTGCCCGCCAACCTGCAAGGGCTGGCCGAGGGGCGGCAGCGCTACGGGTTTTTCACCAATGATGCCGGTGGGATACTGGACGATCTGATGATCGCCAACCGCGGCGACGCGCTGTTTCTGGTGGTCAACGCCGCCAACGCGTCCGCCGATCTGGCGCATCTGCGCGACGGCCTTCCGGGAGTCGGGATCGAGCCGCTCGACGACCGCGCGCTGCTGGCGCTGCAGGGGCCACAGGCCGAGGCCGCGCTCGCCGCGCTGATCCCCGCCGTGGCGGACATGCGCTTCATGGATGCGCGCAGCCTTGACTGGGACGGCGCGTCGCTGTGGATCTCGCGTTCCGGCTACACGGGCGAGGACGGGTTCGAGATTTCGCTTCCCGCCGCGCGGGCCGAGGCCTTTGCGCGCGCGCTGCTGGACCGGCCCGGAGTGGCGCCCATCGGGCTCGGCGCGCGCGACAGCCTGCGGCTGGAGGCCGGGCTGTGCCTGCACGGCAACGATATCGACGCCGGCACCACGCCGGTCGAGGCCGCGCTGACCTGGGCCATCCCGAAATCCCGCCGCGCCAGCGGGGGCTTCCCGGGCGACGCCGTGATCCTGCGCCAACTGGCCGACGGACCGCCGCGCCGCCGGGTCGGGCTGGCCCCGGAGGGCCGTGCGCCCATGCGCGCGGGCGTGGCGCTTTTCGACGACGCCGGAACGCAGGTCGGCCATGTCACCTCGGGCGCGTTCGGCCCCAGCGCCGAGCGCCCGGTGGCGATGGGCTACGTCGCCGCCGAGCACGCCCGCCCCGGCACACGCCTGCTGGGCGAAGTGCGCGGCAAGCGGATGCCGGTCACGGTGTCGACGCTGCCGCATGTCCCCCACCGCTACCGCACCTGACCCCCCCAAAAAAGAAACGGAGGCCGAGATGAAATTCACCGAAGAACACGAATGGCTGCGCCCCGAAGGCGATCTGGTCGTGGTCGGCATCACCGAGCACGCGGCCCAGCAACTGGGCGATGTCGTATTTGTGGAATTGCCCGAGTTGGAAACCCAGGTTGCGAAGGGTGACGAGGTCTCGGTGATCGAATCCGTGAAAGCCGCCTCGGACATCCTTGCGCCCTGCGACGGCGAGATCGTGGCCGTCAACGACGCGCTGGTCGACAGTCCCGCGCTGGTGAACGAGGACCCGCTGGGCGAGGCATGGTTCTTCAAGATGCGGATCGACGACATGTCGGTGCTCGACGCGCTGATGACCGAAGACGAATACAAGGACTTCATCGCCTGACCCTGCCCCCAGCCGGAGCTTCAGCCCATGACCTATGCCCCCAGCCGCTACGACCCCTATGATTTCGCCAATCGCCGCCATATCGGCCCGTCGCCCGCCGAGATGGCCGAGATGCTGGCCGCGCTGGGCGCCGAGAGCCTGGAGCAGCTGATCGACGAGACCATTCCCGCCGATCTGCGCCAGAGCGAGCCGCTGGGCCGTGCGCCCATGTCCGAGGGCGAGATGCTGGCCGCGCTGCGCGCCGCAGGGGCGAAGAACCGGGTGCTGACCTCGTTGATCGGGCAGGGGTATCACGGCACCGTCACGCCCCCCGCGATCCAGCGCAACATCCTGGAAAACCCCGGCTGGTACACGGCCTACACCCCGTATCAGCCGGAAATCGCGCAGGGCCGGCTGGAGGCGCTGTTGAACTTCCAGACCATGGTGGCCGATCTGACGGGGCTGCCCATCGCCAACGCCTCGCTGCTGGACGAGGCCACGGCGGCGGCCGAAGCGATGGTGATGGCCCGGCGCGTGGCGAAGTCGAAGGCGGCGGCGTTCTTCGTCGATGAGAACTGTCATCCGCAGACCATCGCCGTGCTGCGCACCCGCGCCGCACCGCTGGGGATCGAGGTGATCGAGGCCGCCCCCGAGGCGCTCGACCCCGCGGCGGTGTTCGGCGCGATCTTCCAGTATCCCGGCACGCATGGCGATCTGCGCGACTTCTCCGATCCCATCACCGCGCTGCACGCGCACAAGGCCGTCGCCGTCATGGCCACCGATCTGCTGGCGCTGACCATGCTGCGCGAACCGGGCGCGATGGGTGCCGACATCGCCGTGGGCTCGGCCCAGCGCTTCGGGGTTCCGATGGGTTATGGCGGCCCGCACGCGGCGTTCATGGCGTGCCGCGACGCGTTCAAGCGCTCGATGCCCGGTCGGATCGTCGGCGTGTCGGTGGATTCGCGCGGAAACGCTGCCTATCGGCTGGCGCTGCAAACCCGCGAGCAGCACATCCGCCGCGAGAAAGCCACCAGCAATGTCTGCACCGCGCAGGCGCTGCTGGCGGTGATGGCGTCGATGTATGCGGTGTTCCACGGCCCGCAGGGGCTGCGCGCCATCGCCGAGCGCGTGCATTCCATGACCGAGCGGCTGCACCGTGCGCTCAGGGCGGCCGGCGCGACGGTTCTGACCGAGGCGTATTTCGACACGCTGACCATCGAGGTGGGCGTCGGGCAGGCAGGCATCCTTGCCGCCGCGCGGCTGGAGGGGCTGAACCTGCGCAAGGTCGGCACCGACCGCGTGGGCATCAGCCTTGATGAAACCTGCGACGAGGCGGTGCTGACCCGGGTGCTCCGCGCGTTCGGCATCCAGGGCGTCCCCCCGCACCGCGCGCGGCTGGGCTTTCCGCAGGCATTGCTGCGCCAGAGCGATTATCTGACGCATCCGGTTTTCCACATGAACCGCGCCGAGACCGAGATGATGCGCTACATGCGCCGGCTGGGCGACCGCGATCTGGCGCTGGACCGGGCGATGATCCCGCTGGGCTCTTGCACGATGAAGCTCAATGCCGCGGCCGAGATGCTGGCCATCACCTGGCCCGAATTCGCCAACCTGCACCCCTTCGCCCCCGCCGACCAGGCGCAGGGGTATGCCGAGTTGATCGCCGACCTTTCGGACCGGTTGTGCGAGATCACGGGCTATGACTCCATGTCGATGCAGCCCAATTCGGGCGCGCAGGGCGAATATGCGGGGCTTCTGACGATCCAGGCCTATCACCGGTCGCGCGGCGAGGGCGCGCGCGACATCTGCCTGATCCCGATGTCGGCGCACGGGACCAACCCGGCCAGCGCGCAGATGTGCGGGATGCAGGTTGTCGCGGTGCAGTCGGCCGAGAACGGCGATATCGACCTCGACGATTTCCGCGCCAAGGCCGAAGCCGCGGGCGACCGGCTGGCGGCGTGCATGATCACCTATCCCAGCACGCATGGCGTGTTCGAACCCACCGTGCGCGAGGTTTGTGCGATCACGCACGAACATGGCGGGCAGGTCTATATCGACGGGGCGAACCTGAACGCGATGGTCGGGCTGGTCAAACCCGGCGAGATCGGTGGCGATGTCAGCCACCTGAACCTGCACAAGACCTTTGCCATTCCGCATGGCGGCGGCGGGCCCGGCATGGGGCCGATCGGGGTGAAGGCGCATCTGGCGCCGTTCCTGCCCGGCCACCCCGAGGCCGGGACCGACGGCGCGGTCAGCGCCGCGCCCTTCGGGAGCGCGTCGATCCTGCTGATCTCATGGGCCTATTGCGCGCTCATGGGCGGGTCGGGGCTGACGCAGGCGACGCGGGTGGCGATTCTGAACGCAAACTATATCGCCGCGCGGCTCGACGGCGCGTATGACGTGTTGTTCAAGGGCCGTCGCGGTCGCGTTGCGCATGAATGCATCCTGGACACGCGGCCCTTCGCCAAGGCCGGGATCACCGTCGACGACATCGCCAAGCGGTTGATCGACAACGGCTTTCACGCACCGACGATGAGCTGGCCGGTTTCCGGCACGCTGATGGTCGAACCCACCGAGTCCGAAACCCGCGCCGAGATCGACCGTTTCGTCACCGCGATGCTCGCCATCCGCGACGAGATCGCCGCCGTCGAGCGCGGCGAGATCGACCCGGACAACAACCCGCTCAAGCACGCGCCGCACACGGTCGAGGATCTGGTCGCCGACTGGGACCGCCCCTATAGCCGCGAGCAGGCGTGCTTTCCGCCTGCGAGCTTTCGCGTCGACAAGTACTGGCCGCCCGTGGGCCGGGTGGACAACGTGCATGGCGACCGCAATCTGGTGTGCACCTGCCCGCCGATGTCCGACTACGCCGCGGCCGCCGAATAGGCGGCCGCGCGGCCCAAGCTCACATCTTGCGCAGATAGGTCCAGGTGGGCACCGTGGCACCGCGCGCGACCGAATACGCCTCGGCGTCGCCCAGATAGGCGAAGCCGCAATTGGTCAGCACCCGCGCGGACACGGCGTTGTCCTGGAACACCTCGGCGAACAGCGTGCGCGCGCGGTGCGGGTTGTGGGCGATGATGGCGCGCAGTGCCTCGGACGCGAAGCCGGTGTTCCAGAAGGCCGGACCGACCCAGTAGCCGATCTGGCTCTGATCGCGGTCCAGCGGCTTGAGCGAGATCAGGCCGATCACCTCGGACGCGCCATGCGCGCTGCCGTCCATGATCCAGACATGTTCATCGCTGCGCCCCGAGGCGGCGGTCTCCACGAACGCCTCGGTCGCGCCGGGGGGCAGGGGGTGCGGGATCGACCGCGTGCCTTCGGCCACGCGGCGGTCGCCTGCATAGAGCCGCAGCAACCCGGCATCCGAGCGCCGGATCGGCCGCAACGTCAGGCGGTCGGTGGCGATCTTCGGCGGCGGGGGGGCGACGGGGGCGGGCTCGGCCCGGGCGGCGCTGTTCAGGGTCATGCGCAGTCTCCTCGTTGCGCGTGTGCGGCGGGCTGCCGTGGCGCGGGCTCCTCCTCCCCGGCCGCCACAGGCGGGCGCTGCCGCCGAATCAAAGCGGGGGCCGGCGTTCGTGCCGACCCCCGCGATACATGTATCATGTGAAGGTTCGGCTACTCGGCGGCGTCCGTGACCGGCTGTACCGATACGAAACTGCGCCCCTTCAGGCCCTTGTGAAAGGTCACGCGGCCTTCGCGGGTGGCGAACAGCGTGTGATCCTTGCCCATGCCGACACCTTCGCCGGGGAAGTGGCGGGTGCCGCGCTGGCGGACGATG
>PUOA01000100.1 GCA_003551925.1 Paracoccaceae bacterium | reverse complement strand
GCCCGCCGCCGAGATCAGCGTCGGCGCCGTGTTCCGCGCCTTCGAGGCCGGCCTGCCCTTCATCGAATGCTTCGGCGAGGCCAACACCTGCCCGCTGCGCCCCGCCTGCCGGATGACCGCGCATCTCGCCCGCGCGGTCGAGGCGTTCTACGCCACGCTCGACCCCGTGACGCTGGCGGATCTCACCACCTGCAACCGCAGCCTGCAGGCGATCCTGTCGCTCGACGACGCGCGCGCCGCGCTCGCCTGCCGCCGCGAGGCGACCGTTACCGGGTGAGGATCAGCCGTCCGCTGTCGATCTCGATCCGCGCGAAGCGCTCCAGATACGCCATGCCCAGCAGCGACACGTCCAGTTCGCCCTGGTTGACGAAGGCCGGCACGCGCTGGTCGGCGATGCGCAGATCGCCCTCGGACAGCACCACCTCATCGAGCGTCACCCGCGCAATGGGCACCACCCCGTTGGCGGTGCGCGCCTGCCCCAGATAGGCCAGTCCGTCGGGGTCGAGCCCCGCTGCGGCGGCATCGCGCTGGCTGAGCACCAGATCGGTGGCGCCGGTGTCCACCACAAACCGCACCGGCGCGCCGTTCACGTCAAGCGACAGGTAGTAGTGCCCGTCGCGGGCGCGCGGCACGGTCACCTCGCCCTCGCCGCTGACCATGACGCGATTCTGCGCAACGAAGGTGTCCTGCCACAGCCCGTAACCGGCGGCGACGCCGACGAAGATCAGCCCCCACAGCAGCAGATGCCGCAGCGATTCGCCGATCGTGGTGCGCCGGCTCAGCACCGCATAGGCCAGCAGCGCGCCGCCCAGCAGCCCCAGATAGAGCAGTCGCATCGTCTGATCGGCGTCCATCCCGGCTCCTTTCGCCCGCCTCGCCAACTTAGGTGCGCGCAGGGACGCTGTCACGCCGATCCGCGCGCGCATCACCGAAACGTTGCGGGCTTTGCACGCAGTGCGCATTCGTCCTAAGTCTGCCCAAAGCCCGCCGCATTGCAGGAGCCGCGCCATGAAGGACACCTCGCCCGCCGCGATCCATCTGAGCGACTACGCCCCGCCGCCGTGGCTGGTCGACCGCGTGCACCTGACCTTCCGGCTGAACCCGGGCGCGACGCGCGTGCGCTCGCGCATCCGGTTCCGGCCCAACCCCGACGCAGCACCCGGCAAGCCGCTGCGGCTCGATGGCGAGGGGCTGACCCCCATCACCGCCAGCATCGACGGCACCCCCTTCACCGCCGCGCCTGACGCCACCGGCCTGACGATCCCCGCCGCCGACCTGCCCGCGGGCGCGTTCGACTGGCAGGCCGAGGTCGAGATCGCCCCCGACGCCAACACCGCGCTCGAAGGGCTCTATGTCTCGCGCGGCATGTTCTGCACCCAGTGCGAGGCCGAGGGCTTTCGCCGGATCACCTGGTATCCCGACCGCCCCGACGTCATGGCGCCCTTCCGCGTGCGCATCGAAAGCGACCTGCCGGTGCTGTTGTCCAACGGCAATCCCGCCGGCGCCGGTCCCGGCTGGGCGGAATGGGACGACCCCCACCCCAAGCCCAGCTACCTGTTCGCGCTGGTCGCGGGCGACCTGGTCGCCACCTCGGACCGTTTCACCACCGCGCAGGGCCGCGACGTCGCGCTCAACATCTGGGTGCGCAAGGGCGACGAGCACCGCACCGCCTACGCCATGGACGCGCTCAAGCGCTCGATGCGCTGGGACGAGGAGGTGTATGGCCGCGCCTACGACCTCGACGTGTTCAACATCGTCGCGGTGGACGACTTCAACATGGGCGCGATGGAGAACAAGGGGCTGAACATCTTCAACGCCCGCTACGTTCTGGCGGACCCGGCCAGCGCCACCGACACCGATTTCGCCAACATCGAGCGCATCATCGCGCATGAATACTTCCACAACTGGACCGGAAACCGGATCACCTGCCGCGACTGGTTCCAGCTCTCGCTCAAGGAAGGGCTGACCGTCTACCGCGACCAGCAGTTCATGGCCGACATGCGCTCGGCCCCGGTGCAGCGGATCGCCGATGTCCTGACCCTGCGCGCGCGCCAGTTCCGCGAGGATGCGGGCCCCCTCGCCCACCCCGTGCAGCCGGCAAGCTATGTCGAGATCAACAACTTCTATACTGCCACGGTCTACGAAAAGGGCGCCGAGCTGATCCGGATGCTGCACCTGCTGGTCGGCGATGACGGCTACCGCGCCGCGCTTGAGCTCTATTTCGACCGCCATGACGGCGACGCGGCGACCATCGACGACTGGGTCCGCGTGTTCGAGGACGCCACAGGCCGCGACCTGACGCAATTCCGCCGCTGGTATGCGCAGGCCGGGACCCCGCGCCTGCGCGTCACCGAGGACTGGGACGGCGCGCGCTACACGCTGACGCTCGCCCAGCACACCCCGCCCACTCCCGGCCAGCCCGACAAGGCGCCGCTGCACATCCCCGTCGCCGTGGGCCTGATCGGCCCCGACGGCGCCGAGCTTGCCCCCACCAGGGTCCTCGAACTGACGGGGGCCGAGGCCAGCTTCACCTTCGACGACCTCCCCGCGCGCCCGCTCGCCTCGGTCCTGCGCGGCGTCTCCGCTCCCGTGATCGTCGAGCACAACCTGACCTCCGAGGACCGCGCCGCGCTGCTTGCGCATGACACCGACCCGGTGGCGCGCTGGCAGGCCGGGCACGACCTCGCGCGCGACATCCTGCATGCGATGGTCACCGAAAACGCCCGCCCCGGCCCCGACTACACCGACGCGCTGGCGCGGCTGCTGAGCGATGACACGCTCGACCCTGCCTTCCGCGCCTTCGCGCTGGCTCTGCCGGGCGAGGAAACGCTTGCCCAAAGCCTCCACGAGGCCGGACACACCCCCGACCCCACCGCCATCCACGCCGCGCGCGAGGCGCTGGCGCGCCAGATGGCCGAGGCGCTGGAACCCCCGCTCGCGCGCCTCTTCGCCGAGATGGACACCCCCGGCCCTTACAGCCCCGATGCCACCGCCGCCGGACGTCGCGCGCTGCGCCTGCGTGCGCTGAGCCTGCTCAGCCGGCGCGACGGCGGCGCCCGCGCCCGCGCGCTGTTTGCCAGCGCCGACAACATGACCGAAGCGCTGGGCGCATGGGCGGCGCTCTTGCAGATCGGCGCGGGGGCCGAGGAAACCGCCACCTTCTACCGCCGCTGGCAGGGCGACCGGCTGGTGCTCGACAAGTGGTTCGCCCAGCAGATCGTCAACGCCCCGGCCGAACGCGCGACCGCCGCCGCCGAAAGCCTCGCCGCGCACCCCGATTTCGACCCGAAGAATCCCAACCGCTTCCGCGCCGTGGTGGGGGCGCTGGCCATGAACCCGGCGGGCTTCCACCACCCGTCCGGCGCCGGCTACCGCTTCGTGGCCGACTGGCTGATCCGGCTTGATGCGCTCAATCCGCAGGCCGCCGCGCGCCAGTCCACCGCGTTCGAAACCTGGGCCCGCTACGATCCCGCCCGCCGCGCGCTGATCCGCACCGAGCTCGACCGCATCCGCGCGCACCCCAGGCTCAGCCGCGACATGGGCGAAATGGTCGGCCGGATGCTCGACAGCGCCTGACCGCGCCCCTTCATCCTGACCAAAATATCCTCGGGGGGGCGCCCGCAGGGCGCGGGGGGCGCGAGCGCCCCCCTCCGCCGGCCGACGCCCTGCACAGACGCTGTGAGCGCATGCGCAATGGCGCACCGCGCCCGGCGCGCTTTATGTCAGCGCACGGACCCGAACCCCTCATGCAACCAAGGATCGTCCCATGACCAACGCACTCCCCCTCCTGTCGGCCCGCATCCTGCTGGGCCTCCTGTTCATCGTCGCCGGACTGGGCAAGCTCGGCGATGTCTCGGGCTTCGGCGCCTTCATGGCCACGGGCGGCATCCCCGCGGCGCTTGCCTGGCCGGTGGTGCTGTTCGAAATCCTGGCCGGGCTCGCGCTCGTCGCCGGGCTGCGCACGCGTGAGGTCGCGCTCGCGCTCGGCGCGTTCTGCATCGCCTCGGGCGTGCTCTACCACTTCGATCCCAGCGACCAGAACGAGATGACGCAGCTGCTCAAGAACCTCGGCCTTGCCGGCGGCTATCTGGCGCTGTGGGTCGCTGGCCCCGGCGCATGGTCGGTCGACGCGAAGCTTGGCTGGGCGCCCGCCGCGCGCACCGCGTGACCTGACAGCGTTGCAGCCGCGCGCGCCTCCCTGCGCGCGGCTGCGCCTCCTCCCTTACGCCGCCAGCCCGCGCGCTTCGCGCACCAGATCGAGGATCTTCTTCGCTGCCTCGGGGATGTTCGTCCCCGGCCCGAAGATCGCCTTGACCCCGGCATCGCGCAGGAAGGCGTAATCCTGCTGCGGGATCACACCGCCACAGATCACGATGATATCGCCCGCACCTTCCGCGCGCAGCGCCTCGATCAGCTTCGGCGCCAGCGTCTTGTGCCCGGCCGCCTGGCTGGAAATCCCGATGATGTGCACGTCGTTGTCGATGGCGTCCTGCGCGGCCTCCTCAGGCGTCTGGAACAGCGGGCCCACATCCACGTCGAAGCCGATATCGGCGAAGGCGGTGGCGATCACCTTGGCGCCGCGGTCGTGCCCGTCCTGGCCCATCTTGACCACCAGCATCCGCGGGCGGCGGCCCTCGGCCTCGGCGAAGGCCTCGACATCGGCCTGGATGGCGGCGAAGCCCGCGTCGCCCTCATAGGCCGCACCGTAAACCCCGGCGAGGGTCTTCACCTCGGCGCGGTGGCGGCCGAACACCTGTTCCATGGCCATGCTGATCTCTCCCACGGTTGCGCGCGCCCGCGCGGCGTCCACCGCCGCGTCCAGCAGGTTCCCGCCCTCGGCCGCGCGGCGCGAGAGTTCCGCCAGCGCAGCGTCGCAGGCCGCCGAGTCGCGCTCCGCGCGGATGCGTTCCAGCGCGGCCACCTGTCCGGCGCGGACCTTGACGTTGTCGATATCGAGGATGTCGATCGGGTCTTCGTGGTCCTTGCGATACTTGTTGACGCCGACGATCACCTCCTCGCCGCGGTCGATCCGGGCCTGGCGGCGCGCGGCGGTCTCCTCGATCCTGAGCTTGGGCATGCCGCTGGCCACGGCCTTGGTCATGCCGCCCATCTCCTCGACCTCCTCGATCAGCGCCCAGGCGGCCTCGGCCAGATCATGGGTCAGCTTTTCGACATAGTAGCTGCCCGCCAGCGGATCGACGACATTGGTGACGCCGGTCTCCTCCTGCAGGATCAGCTGGGTGTTGCGCGCGATCCGGGCGGCGAACTCGGTGGGCAGCGCGATGGCTTCATCGAGCGCGTTGGTGTGCAGGCTCTGCGTGCCCCCCAGCACCGCCGACATCGCCTCATAGGCGGTGCGGATGACGTTGTTGTAGGGGTCCTGCTCCTGCAGCGACACGCCCGAGGTCTGGCAATGCGTGCGCAGCATCTTCGATTTCGGGTCCGTGGGCTCGAACTCGTCCATGATCCGCGACCACAACAGCCGCGCCGCGCGCAGCTTCGCGGCCTCCATGAAGAAATTCATCCCGATGGCGAAGAAGAAGCTCAGCCGCCCGGCGAAGCGGTCCACATCCATGCCCCGCGCGATGGCGGCGCGGACATATTCGCGCCCGTCGGCAAGGGTGAAGGCCAGCTCCTGCACCAGGTTCGCGCCCGCCTCCTGCATGTGGTAGCCCGAGATCGAGATCGAGTTGAACCGCGGCATCTGCTCGGAGGTGTATTCGATGATGTCGGCGATGATCCGCATGCTGGGTTCGGGCGGGTAGACATAGGTGTTGCGGACCATGAACTCCTTCAGGATGTCGTTCTGGATGGTCCCCGACAGCTTTGCGCGGTCCACGCCCTGTTCCTCTCCGGCGATGATGAAATTCGCCAGCACCGGGATCACCGCGCCGTTCATGGTCATCGACACGCTGACCTTGTCCAGCGGGATACCGTCGAAGAGCGCCTTCATGTCCTCGACCGAATCGATGGCGACGCCGGCCTTGCCGACATCGCCCATCACGCGCGGGTGGTCGCTGTCATAGCCGCGATGCGTGGCCAGATCGAAGGCCACCGACACCCCCTGCTGCCCCGCCGCCAGCGCCTTGCGGTAGAAGGCGTTCGACTCGGCGGCGGTGGAAAACCCGGCGTATTGCCGGATCGTCCAGGGGCGCCCGGCATACATCGTCGCGCGCACACCGCGGGTGTAGGGCGCCTCGCCGGGGATTGTGCCCAGATGCGGCAGCTCGGCCGTGTCCTCGGGCAGATAGAGCGGCTGGACCTCGATCCCTTCGAGCGTGCGCCAGGTCAGATCGTCGAGCGGACGGCCGCGGAGTTCCTTCTCGGCGAGCGCCTCCCAGCGTTTGCGCGTGTCGGTCATGGGGTGTTCCTTCCGTAGCCGGAGCGGGCGTCGATTCCGCGCCGCCCACTGGTGTTTTCCGTCCCGCAGGCCCTATATGTTCTCGCAACAGGAGGGACCATGCGACCGATCTTTGCCATTGCCTTCGCAGCACTTCTTCCGCTCGGCGCCATTGCCACCGAGGCCCCCGACGACGACGCCTCGGATTCCGACATCGCGTCCGAGGTGCTGGACGGCGCGGTGACAGACCTCGAGGACGAGGCCCTGCCAGATCCTGACGAAGAACTGCTGTTCCTCGACGCGGTCGATATCGACGTGCGCGAGTTCATCTGGGAACGCCGCATCGTCGTTGTCATGGCCAACACCCCCAACGACCCACAGTTCGAACAACAACTCTCCGCGCTTGCCAGCCGGGCGCAGGAATTTGTCGACCGTGATGTGGTGGTGATCTTCGACACCGACCCCGAGGCCAACACGGCCCTCCGCCAGGTGATGCGGGCACGTGGTTTCATGGTGGCGATCATCGACAAGGACGGCGAGGTCAAGGCCCGCAGACCCGCCGTGCGGTCAGGCCGCGAGCTGATGGCCGTCATCGACCGTTTCCCGTCGCGCCGACAGGAACTGCTGGAACGCAACCCCGCCGGGCGCTGAGCGCGGCGGCTCATCGGAAATATCCCACGCGTTCCGCCCAGCCCAACAACACCCACCAGCCCGGGCCGAATGTGCCGACCAGCCAGAAAACCACCGCAATGCCGGGGTTCAGGAGGCCCAGCCACACGGCCGTTGCCAGCACCCCGCCCAGGCCGTAGACCAGCGCGCCGCCGATGCCCAGGAACTCCAGCCCCAGCCGCAGCCGCGCAACCAGCGGGAACAGGCCATGAAACAAGGCCATGCCCGCAAGCGGCGGCAGCAGCAGCAGCACCCACTGCCCTTCGGCGATCTGATCCAGCAGCACGGTCAGCACCACCCAGGCCAGCCCCAGCGCGGCGACGAAGCAGCCGGCGTAGATCACGAACAGGCGCAGCGGCGTGCGGGTCATGTCAGTCGAACTCCATGATGACATCGTCGACCGCCAGACTGTCGCCGGGGCCGGCGTTGATCTTCGCCACCGTGCCGCGGCGCTCGGCGCGCAGGATGTTCTCCATCTTCATCGCCTCGACCGTGCAGAGCGCCTGGCCCTCGAAGACCTCGTCGCCCTCGCCCACCGCGAGGCTGACCACCAGCCCCGGCATTGGGCACAGCAGCAGCTTCGACGTGTCGGGCGGGGCCTTTTCGGGCATCAGCGCCGCAAGCTCGGCCATGCGCGGCGAGAGCACCTGCGCGCGCAGCTCCGCCCCGCGCAGCCGCAGCTGGTAACCGCCGGGCAGGCGCGCGACCTTCATCACCAGCGGCGCGCCGTCGATCATCAGCCGCGCCAGCGGTTGCCCCGGCAGCCAGTCCGAGGTGATGCGGTATTCCGACCCGTTGAGCCGCACGCTCGCGCCCTCGCGGTCGGCGGCGATGGTGACCGCGTATTCCTGCCCCTGCAGGCGGATCACCCAGTCTCTGCCCACCACACGCTCGTGATTGTCCATCCGCCCCGAGACGCGCGCGCGCCGGATCTCGGCCATGCGGTTCATCGCGCAGGCGGCGGCGGCGACGCGGCGCAGCAGGTCTTCGGACAACTCGGCGCCGGCGAAGCCTTCGGGGTATTCCTCGGCGATGAAGGCGGTGGTGATCTCGCCCGACACGAAGCGCGGATGGTCCATCACCGCCGACAGGAACGGCAGGTTGTGGCCGATCCCTTCGACCTCGAACTCGTCGAGCGCGTGGCGCATGGCGTCGATCGCCTCGCCGCGCGTGGGCGCCCAGGTGCAGAGCTTGGCGATCATCGGGTCGTAATACATCGAGATCTCGCCGCCCTCGAACACGCCGGTGTCGTTGCGCACCACCGCCTGCGGGGTGATGCTTTCGGCCGGCGGGCGGTAGCGCGTCAGTCGCCCGATCGAGGGCAGGAAGTTGCGATACGGGTCCTCGGCGTAGAGCCGGCTTTCGATGGCCCAGCCGTTGATCCTGAGGTCATCCTGCGCGAAGGGCAGCCGCTCGCCGGCGGCGACGCGGATCATCTGTTCCACCAGATCGACCCCGGTGATCAGCTCGGTCACCGGATGTTCGACCTGCAACCGGGTGTTCATTTCAAGGAAATAGAAATTGCGCTCGCCGTCGACGATGAATTCGACCGTGCCCGCGCTGGTGTAACCCACCGCCTGCGCCAGCGCGACCGCCTGCTCGCCCATGGCGCGGCGCGTGGCCTCGTCCAGAAACGGCGAGGGCGCTTCCTCGATGACCTTCTGGTTGCGCCGCTGGATCGAGCATTCGCGCTCGTGCAGGTAGACCGCGTTGCCGTGACCGTCGGCGAGGACCTGAATCTCGATGTGCCGCGGCTGGGTGACGAATTTCTCGATGAAGATGCGGT
>PUOA01000095.1 GCA_003551925.1 Paracoccaceae bacterium | reverse complement strand
GAGTAGCTGAAGAGCCCGTTCCAGCCCCAGCCCGCGCCGAACACCAGGACGATGGCGGGGGCGGTCAGCAGCGTGCTACCGGTGGCGAGCAGCAGGTAGCCGACACCGCCGGCCACCATCAGGATCGAGGCGGCGGCGAAGAACAGCGGCCGGAAGCTGCGGTCCGCCCACCACCCCAGCGCGACGCGGGCCAGGACGCCGACCACGCTGCCCGACATCAGCACGATCCCGGCCAGAATGCTCAACGCCACCGCACCCTTGGCCGCGTCGCCCATCGCCGCGCGGCGTGCAGGTTGCAGCCGCTTGAACAGGTGCGGGACCGACCACAGCGCCACACCCACGATCAGAAGCAGGTTTCCCATCACATCGCCCCTTGCAGTTTTTCGATCATCGCAACGCGAGACAGGGTTTGTTTGGCGGTCTCGACATGCAGATTTTCCACAATCTGCCCATCGACCACTGCCACCCCCTCGCCGCGTGCGCTGGCCTCTTCATACGCGTCGATCTGCCGCCGGGCCAGCGCGATCTCGGCGTCCGAGGGCGCGAAAACCTCGTTGGCAATCTCCAGCTGCGCCGGGTGAATCAGCGACTTGCCGTCAAACCCCAGATCGCGGCCCTGCGCGCACTCGGCGCGCAGCCCGGCGTCGTCGCGAAACGCGTTGTAGACCCCGTCGACCGCCACCAGCCCGCTGGCGCGCGCCGCCATCAGGCACATCTGCAACGCTGCCATCAGGGGTGCACGATCGGCGCGGAAGCGCGCGCGCAGATCCTTGGCCAGATCGTTGGTGCCCAGCACCACCCCCGCCATGCGCGGCGCGTCGGCGATCCCGGCCGCGTTCAGCACGCCCTGCGGCGTCTCCATCATCGCCCAGACCCGGGTTTCGGCGAAGCCCTGCCGCGCCTCCATCAGCCGCAGCAGCGCCGCGACATCCCCCGCCGCGTTCACCTTCGGCAACAGGATCGCTTCGGGTGCAAGCCGGCTCAGCGCATCCAGATCGGCCTCCGCCCACCCGGTCTCCAGCGCATTGATCCGGATCAGCTTTGCCCGCGGGCCGTAGTCCAGCGCTGACAGCGCCTCCACCAATGCCCCGCGCGCGGCGTCCTTTTCATCCGGCGCCACGGCGTCCTCAAGATCGAAGATGATCGCATCGGCCGGCAATCGCGTCGCCTTTTCCAACGCGCGCGCCTTCGACCCCGGGATATACAGGACGGATCGAAACGGGCGGGTGTCCATGGCGCGTCTCCCTGCAAGATAATTGCGCGGAACCCACCACGTCCGGACATGAATGGCAAGCCCCGATTGCTGCGCTGCGGCGTGCCCCTTCATCCTGACCAAAATATCCTCGGGGGGGCGCGCGGAGCGCGCGGGGGGCAGACAGCCCCCCTCCCTGCCTTGCCAGCCATCGCGCGGCAGGGCGCTTGCGCGCTGGTGCCCGAAGCACTAGGCAGATCGGGTCAATCAACCGACCGGAGACACTGCAATGGCCAGACCACGGATTGCCCTCATCGGGGCGGGACAGATCGGCGGAACCCTCGCCCATCTCGCCGCGATCAAGGAGCTCGGGGACGTCGTGCTGTTCGATATTGCCGAGGGCACCCCGCAGGGCAAGGCCCTCGACATCGCCGAATCCGGCCCGTCCGAAGGCTTCGACGCTGCGCTCAAGGGCACCAATGACTACGCCGACATCGCCGGAGCGGATGTGTGCATCGTCACCGCCGGTGTGCCGCGCAAGCCGGGGATGAGCCGCGACGACCTGCTGGGCATCAACCTGAAGGTCATGAAGGCAGTGGGCGAAGGGATCCGCGACCACGCCCCGGACGCCTTCGTCATCTGCATCACCAACCCGCTCGACGCGATGGTCTGGGCGCTGCGCGAATTCTCGGGGCTGCCGCATGAAAAGGTCGTCGGCATGGCGGGCGTGCTCGATTCCGCGCGCTTCCGGCATTTCCTGAGCCTCGAATTCAACGTGTCGATGCGCGACGTCACCGCCTTCGTGCTGGGTGGGCATGGCGACACGATGGTGCCGCTGGCGCGGTATTCGACCGTCGCCGGCATCCCGCTGCCCGATCTGGTGGCGATGGGCTGGACCACGCAGGAGCGGCTCGACGAAATCATCCAGCGCACCCGCGACGGCGGCGCCGAGATCGTGGGTCTGCTCAAGACCGGCTCGGCCTTCTACGCCCCCGCCACCAGCGCGATCGAGATGGCCGAGGCCTATCTGAAGGACCAGAAGCGCCTGCTGCCCTGCGCGGCGTGGTGCGACGGGGTGTTCGGGCTGAAGGGCATGTATGTGGGCGTGCCGACGATCATCGGCGCCGGCGGGGTCGAGCGGATCGTCAACATCGCGCTCGCCAAGGACGAGCAGGCCATGTTCGACACCTCGGTCGCTTCGGTCCGCGGGCTGGTCGAGGCGTGCAAGGGCATCGACCCCAGCCTTGGCTGACCCGAACCGCCCGCGCGCGGCCCTGGCGCCGCGCGCGAGCCCTGCGCGATTCTGCCGCAGGTGCGGACCGCGCCCGGGTTTGTGATCACACCTTCGAAAGCTGTGATCACAAACCGCAGATTTCAGGCATTTTACCGCCGGTTTCCCGACATCCCCCTTGTTTCAACGCCGGTTTCGGTCAAGGAAATCGACAAAGGGACAGAACGGGAGACGGGTTTCGTGAACATCCATGAGTATCAGGCGAAAGCGCTGCTGCGGGGCTACGGCGTCCCGGTGGCCGATGGCCGCGCCGTGCTGCGCGCCGAAGAGGCGAAATCGGCGGCGGGGGCGCTCGAAGGCCCGGTCTGGGTGGTCAAGGCCCAGATTCACGCCGGCGGCCGCGGCAAGGGCAGCTTCGTCGAGGCCACCGCCGGCGACGGCGGCGGCGTGCGCATCGCCAGATCGGTCGAGGAGGCCGCCGAGCAGGCGCAGGCCATGCTGGGCCGCACGCTTGTCACCCATCAGACCGGCCCCGCCGGCAAGCAGGTCGGCCGCATCTACATCGAGGACGGCGCCGAGATCGCGCGCGAGCTCTACCTGGCGCTGCTGGTCGACCGGGTGAGCAGCCGCGTGTCCTTCGTGGTCTCGACCGAAGGCGGCATGGACATCGAGGAGGTCGCCGCGTCGACCCCCGAGAAGATCCTGTCCTTCAGCGTCGACCCCGCCACCGGCATCCAGCCCTTCCACGGTCGCAAGGTCGCCTTCGCGCTGGGGCTGGAGGGCAAGCAGGTCAAGCAATGCGTCGATCTGGTCGGCAAGCTCTACAAGCTGTTCATGGAGCGCGACGCCGAGATGGTCGAGATCAACCCGCTGATCGTCACCAAATCGGGCGAACTGCGCTGTCTCGACGCCAAGATGGGCTTCGATTCCAACGCGCTCTACCGTCAGCCCGACATCCTGAGCCTGCGTGACGAATCCGAGGAGGACTCCAAGGAGCTCGCCGCGAGCAAGTTCGACCTCAACTACATCGCGCTTGATGGCGAGATCGGCTGCATGGTCAACGGCGCGGGCCTGGCCATGGCGACGATGGACATCATCAAGCTCTACGGCGCCGAGCCTGCGAACTTTCTCGATGTCGGCGGCGGCGCGAGCAAGGACAAGGTGACCGAAGCCTTCAAGATCATCACCTCGGACCCCAACGTGAAGGGCATCCTGGTGAACATCTTCGGCGGCATCATGCGCTGCGACATCATCGCCGAGGGCGTGATCGCCGCGGTCAGGGACGTTGGGCTGCAGGTGCCGCTGGTGGTCCGGCTGGAGGGCACCAACGTCGAGAAGGGCAAGGAGATCATCGCGCAGTCGGGGCTGAACGTGATCGCCGCGGACGATCTGTCCGACGCCGCAGAGAAGATCGTCAAGGCGGTGAAGGGGTAAGATCATGGCAGTTCTCGTCGACAGCAACACCAAGGTCATCTGTCAGGGCTTCACCGGCTCGCAGGGGACGTTTCATTCCGAACAGGCCATCGCCTACGGCACCGCAATGGTCGGCGGCGTCACTCCCGGCAAGGGCGGGCAGGAGCATCTGGGCCTTCCGGTCTTCAATTCGGTGCACGAGGCGATGGCGAAGACCGGCGCCAACGCCAGCGCGATCTACGTGCCGCCGCCCTTCGCGGCCGATTCGATCCTGGAAGCGATCGACGCAGGCATGGAGCTGATCGTGTGCATCACCGAAGGCATCCCGGTGCTGGACATGATGCGCGTCAAGCGCGCGCTGGAAGGCAGCAAGTCGATCCTGATCGGACCCAACTGCCCCGGCGTGATCACGCCCGACGCGTGCAAGATCGGCATCATGCCCGGCCATATCCACAAGCGCGGCAAGGTGGGCGTGGTCTCGCGCTCGGGCACGCTGACCTATGAGGCCGTCAAGCAGACCACCGATGTGGGGCTGGGGCAGTCGACCTGCGTGGGCATCGGCGGCGACCCGATCAAGGGGACCGAGCATCTGGACGTGCTCGAATGGTTCCTGGGCGATGACGAAACCGACGCGATCATCATGATCGGCGAGATCGGCGGCTCGGCCGAGGAAGAGGCCGCGCAGTTCCTGATCGACGAGGCCAGGCGCGGGCGCAAGAAGCCCGTGGCGGGCTTCATCGCCGGGCGCACCGCGCCTCCGGGGCGGCGGATGGGCCATGCCGGCGCCATCGTCGCCGGCGGCAAGGGCGGCGCCGAGGACAAGATCGAGGCGATGAAGGCCGCCGGCATCACCGTCGCCGACAGCCCCGCCACGCTGGGCGAGGCGGTGCTCAAGGCGATGGGCCGCTAGACGCCAGCGCCGCCGGCAGGGCGCAGACAAAGGCCCGGCCGGCGGCGTCCCACAACACGAGGAGACGCGCAGATGAGACCCCAGACCGCGATCAAGACGGGGTTCGCCAATGCCCTGCAGTTTCAGGGCCGTTCCCGCCGTCCGGAATACTGGTGGTTCTTCGCCTTCGTGTTCGTGGGCGCGGGCGTCATCGGCGCGATCGAGGCGCTGCTGACCGGCGAGCCGGGGATCGGCGTTCGGGTGTTCCAGGCGATCATCTTCGTTCCCTTCCTGACCGTCGGATGGCGACGGCTGCAGGACACCGGGCGACCGGGCTGGTATCTGCTGATCCCGGTCGCGGTGGTGCTGGCGACATGGCTCATGATCGGTGCCGCGCCGGCCTATGTGATGCCCGAAATCGCCGTGCTGTCGCCCCCGCCGCCGCTGGATCTGACCGGCACGGTGCGCAACGTCCTTCTGGGCTCCGCCGCCTTCGCGCAGGCCGCGGCGGGGCTGGTGATCGTGTGGTGGATGTCGCGCCCCAGCGAGCGCGGCGAGAACGCCTTTGGCCCCGAACCGCGCGTGCGCTGAGCGCGCTGTGTCTCCTTACCAGTGATCCCGTACCGCAAAAGGTGCCCCGATGACCGACCAGAGCCCCAACGACCAGTTTCATGCCTCGAGCTTCCTGAGCGGGGCGAACGCCGACTACATCGACCAGCTGCACGCGCGCTACGCACGCGACCCGGCCTCGGTCGATGCCGCCTGGGCCGCGTTCTTCGCCGAGCTGTCGGAAGACGACGCCGAGGTCCGCGCGCAGGCCGAGGGGCCGAGCTGGGCGCGCGGTGACTGGCCGCCCGCGCCCACGGACGACCTGACCTCGGCGCTCACCGGCGAATGGCCCGCCGCGCCCGTGCCGCGCGCCGAAGTCAAATCGGCTGCCGAGAAGCTGCAGGGCAAGGCGGCCGAGCGCGGGGTCGAGCTGACCGAGGCGCAGGTGCGCCGCGCGGTGCTCGATTCGGTGCGCGCGCTGATGGTGATCCGCGCCTACCGCATCCGCGGCCATCTGGTGGCCGAGCTTGACCCGCTGGGGATGCGCGACGAGACCCCGCACCCCGAGCTCGACCCGAAATCCTACGGCTTCACCGACGCCGACATGGACCGCCCGATCTTCATCGACAACGTGCTGGGGCTCGAGATGGCCTCGATGCGCGAAATCGTGGACATCCTGCGCCGCACCTATTGCGGCACCTTCGCGCTGCAGTTCATGCACATCTCGGACCCCGAACAGGCCGCGTGGCTGAAGGAACGGATCGAGGGTTTCGGCAAGGAGATCCAGTTCACCAAGACCGGCCGCCGCGCGATCCTGAACAAGCTGGTCGAGGCCGAGGGCTTCGAGAAGTTCCTGCACGTCAAGTATATGGGCACCAAGCGCTTCGGCCTGGATGGCGGCGAGGCGGTGATCCCGGCGATGGAGCAGATCATCAAGCGCGGCGGCGCGCTGGGGCTGAAGGAAATCGCCATCGGCATGCCGCATCGCGGCCGCTTGTCGGTGCTGGCGAACGTGATGGGCAAACCCTATCGCGCGATCTTCAACGAATTCCAGGGCGGCAGCTTCAAGCCCGAGGATGTGGACGGCTCGGGCGACGTGAAATACCATCTCGGCGCCAGCTCGGACCGTGAATTCGACGGCAACAAGGTGCATCTGTCGCTGACCGCCAACCCCTCGCATCTGGAAGCGGTGAACCCGGTGGTTCTGGGCAAGGTGCGCGCCAAGCAGGACCAGATGAGCGACACCGAGCGCCGCCAGGTGCTGGGCATCCTGCTGCACGGCGACGCGGCCTTCGCCGGGCAGGGCGTGGTGGCCGAGGGCTTTGGCCTGTCGGGGCTGCGCGGGCACCGCACCGGCGGGACGATCCATATCGTGGTGAACAACCAGATCGGCTTCACCACCGCGCCGCATTTCAGCCGGTCCTCGCCCTATCCCACCGACATCGCGCTGATGGTCGAGGCGCCGATCTTCCACGTCAACGGCGACGACCCCGAGGCCGTGGTCCACGCCGCCCGCGTGGCCACCGAGTTCCGGCAGAAATTCCTCAAGGACGTGGTGATCGACGTCTTCTGCTACCGCCGCTTCGGCCACAACGAGGGCGACGAGCCCATGTTCACCAATCCGGCGATGTACAACCGGATCAAGAAGCACAAGACCACGCTGCAGCTCTATACCGAGCGTCTGGTCGCCGACGGGCTGATCCCCGAGGGCGAGATCGAGGACATGAAGGCCGCCTTCCAGTCCTACCTGAACGAGGAGTTCGAGGCCGGCAAGGCGTTCAAGCCCAACAAGGCCGACTGGCTCGACGGGCGCTGGTCGCACCTCAACCGCCAGGGCGAGGAATACCAGCGCGGCGAGACCTGGATTACCCCCGAGACAATGGACCAGATCGGACGCGCGCTGACCTCCGCACCCGAGGGCATCAACATCCACCGCACCGTCGCGCGGCTTCTCGACGCCAAGCGCAAGATGTTCGACACCGGCGAGGGCTTCGACTGGGCAACCGCCGAGGCGCTGGCCTTCGGCTCGCTGGTCACCGAAGGTTATCCGGTGCGGCTGTCGGGGCAGGACAGCACCCGCGGCACCTTCAGCCAGCGCCATTCGGCAATCGTCGATCAGCAGACCGAAGAGCGCTACTACCCGCTCAACAACATCAAGCCCGGCCAGGCACGCTACGAGGCGATCGATTCGATGCTCAGCGAATACGCCGTGCTGGGCTTCGAATACGGCTATTCGCTGGCCGAACCCAACGCGCTGGTGATGTGGGAGGCGCAGTTCGGCGATTTCGCCAACGGCGCGCAGATCATGTTCGACCAGTTCATCAGCTCGGGCGAAAGCAAGTGGCTGCGCATGTCGGGGCTGGTGATGCTGCTGCCGCACGGCTTCGAAGGGCAGGGGCCCGAACACTCCAGCGCCCGGCTGGAGCGGTTCCTGCAGATGTGCGCGCAGGACAACTGGATCGTGGCCAACTGCACCACGCCGGCCAACTATTTCCACATCCTGCGCCGCCAGATCCACCGCAGCTACCGCAAGCCGCTGGTGCTGATGACCCCGAAATCGCTGCTGCGCCACAAGCTGTGCATCTCGCGCGCCGAGGACTTCACCGAAGGCTCGAGCTTCCACCGCGTGCTGTGGGACGACGCCGAGAAGGGCAACAGCGACACGAAACTGCAGGCCGACGACAAGATCCGCCGCGTGGTGCTGTGTTCGGGCAAGGTCTATTTCGACCTTCTCGAAGAGCGCGACGCGCGCGGGATCGACGACATCTACCTGATGCGCGTCGAACAGTTCTATCCGTTCCCGGCGATGTCGCTCCTGGCCGAGCTCAAGCGCTTTCCGAACGCCGATATCGTCTGGTGCCAGGAAGAGCCCAAGAACCAGGGCGGCTGGAGCTACATCGAGCCCAATATCGAATGGGTGCTCAGCCGTGTCGAGACCGGGTCGAAACGCCCGCGCTATGTCGGCCGTCCGGCCGCGGCCTCGCCCGCGACGGGGCTGGCCAGCCAGCACAAGAAGCAGCAGGAAGCGCTCGTCAATGATGCGCTGACGATCGAGGGGTAAGCGTCACAATGTCAACCGAAGTCCGAGTGCCCACATTGGGCGAAAGCGTCACCGAGGCCACCGTCGCCACCTGGTTCAAGAAGCCCGGCGACAGCGTCGCCGTGGACGAGATGCTGTGCGAGCTGGAAACCGACAAGGTCACGGTCGAGGTTCCCTCGCCCGCCGCCGGCAAGCTTGCCGACATCGTCGCGGGCGAGGGCGACAGTGTCGGCGTCGACGCGCTGCTGGCGGTGATCGCCGATGCGGGCGAGGCCGGGTCCGAAACGCCTAGCCCCCGCCCCTCGGCCGAGAAGGCGCCCGCCCAGGCCCCGGCCGAAGCGGTCGACGTGATGGTGCCCAGCCTTGGCGAAAGCGTCACCGAGGCCACCGTCGCCACCTGGTTCAAGCAGGTCGGGGATGCGGTCGAGGCCGACGAGATGCTGTGCGAGCTGGAAACCGACAAGGTCAGCGTCGAGGTGCCCGCCCCCGCTGCCGGCACCCTGTCCGAAATCGTCGCCGAGGACGGCGCCACCGTCGAAGCGGGCGGCAAGCTCGCGG
>PUOA01000149.1 GCA_003551925.1 Paracoccaceae bacterium | reverse complement strand
CTTGCGCCGCGCGAAGGGCTCCAGCTTCACCAGCCGCAGCATCTCGGCGACACGCGCGGCGATCTCGGCCTTGGGGCGGCGTTCGCGCTGCAGTCCGTAGGCGATGTTGCGCTCGACCGTCATGTGCGGGAACAGCGCGTAGGACTGGAACATCATGTTGGTGGGCCGGCGGTCGGGGGGCACGCGGGCCATGTCCTGCCCGTCGATGCGCACCGCGCCCGCGGTCGGGGTCTCGAACCCCGCCAGCATGCGCAGCAGCGTGGACTTGCCGCAGCCCGAACCGCCGAGCAGGCAGAACAGCTCGCCGCGGTGGATGTCCAGGCTGACATTGTCGACCGCGGTGAAATCGCCGAACCGCTTGGTGACCCCGTCGATCGAGATGAACGGCCGCGCGGCCGGGTCGCGCCACGGCCTGGTGTCGGCGGCTAGCTTGGGGTCGGGCATCGCGGGCCGTCCGGTCTGGGGGGCACCCCGCGCCACCATCGGCGCGAGGTGCGGGAGGGGTCACTGCCCGGTGCGAACCTGCGTCCACAGCCGGGTGACGGTGCGGTCGGTGCGGCTGTCATAGGTCACGCCGGTGAACAGCGTTTCCGACACCTCCTCGGTGGGGAAGATGGCGGGGTCGGTGAAGATCTCCTCGTCCACGAACTCCCACGACGCGGCGTTGGCGTTGGGGAACCAGACGTAGTTGGTGATCATCGCCGTGATCTCGGGCTCCATGATGAAGTTGATGAAGGCGTGCGCGTTTTCGGGGTTCGGCGCGTCCTCGGGGATGGCCATCATGTCGAACCACTGCATCGCGCCCTCGCCCGGGATCGCATACCAGACATTCACGCCGCGATCGGCCTGCTCGGCGCGGTCGGCGGCCTGCAACACATCGCCCGACCAGCCCACGGCCACGCAGATCTCGCCGTTTGCCAGGTCCGAGATGTATTGCGAGTTGTGGAAGTAGCGCACGGTCGAGCGCGCCTCGAGCATCATCTCGGTCGCGGCCTCGAAGTCCGCCGCGTCGGTCGATTGCGGATCAAGCCCCATCCACGCAAACGCCGCCGGGAACATGTCGGTGGGCGAATCGAGCCAGGTGATCCCGCAATCCTGAAGCTGGGCGGCGATCTCGGGATCGAAGATCATGTCCCAGGTGGCGACGTCGAAATCCTCGCCCAGCCGTTCGGCGACCATGTCGATGTTGTAGCCGATGCCGGTGGTGCCCCACATGTAGATCACGGCGTGGGCGTTGTCGGGGTCGTGCGAGGCCGCGGCCGCCATCAGGTCGGCGTCCATGTTTTCAAGGTTGGGCAGCAGGTCGCGGTCAAGCGGCTGATAGACCCCGGCGGCGATCTGACGCTCGAGGAAAGTGGCGGTCGGCACCACCACGTCGAAGCCCGACGACCCCGCCAGCAGCCGCGCCTCCAGCGTGTCGTTGCTGTCGAACACGTCGTAGTTGACGGTGATCCCGGTTTCCTCGGTGAAGCGTTCCAGGACCTCGTCGGTGATGTAGTCGGACCAGTTGAACACGTTGACGGTGTCGGCCTGGGCGATCCCGGCCTGAGCCAGAAGCGCGGCACAGGCTGCGGCGGTGAAGCGATCGATGCGCATGGGTGGTCTACTCCCTGAAGCTGGTGGGGGGCATGAGCTGCCTCTGCGCCGAAGTCTAGAAGGCAGACGCGGCGTTTCACAAGACCAAAGGCGCGCGGGTGGCGCCCCGTGCAGGGAATTGATCACAAACCCGCCCGCCCGTGGCGCGGGGCGCGGCGCTCTGCTATCGCCTCGGGGACACGAGAGGGCTGACGGTGACGCAACACGACCTGGAGACCCCCGAAGCGCTGGTGATCGGCGGCGGCCCGGCGGGGTTGATGGCCGCCGAAGAGCTCGCGCGCGCCGGAGCGCATGTCTGCGTGGCCGAGGCCAGGCCCAGCCTGGGGCGCAAGTTCCTGATGGCCGGGAAGTCGGGACTGAACCTGACGAAGGACGAGCCCCTCACCGCGTTCCGCGCGCACTACGCCGAGGCCGAAGCGTGGCTTGCGCCCATGCTGCACGCGTTCGGCCCGGCCAAGGTGCAGGACTGGGCGCGCGCGCTTGGGCAGGAGGTGTTCACCGGCTCGTCGGGGCGCGTGTTTCCCACGGCGATGAAGGCCTCGCCGCTGTTGCGGGCGTGGCGGGCGCGGCTTGCGGGCGCGGGGGTGACGTGGCGGCTGCGCTGGCAATGGCAGGGCTGGACCGACACCGGCGCGCTGCGCTTCGCCACGCCCGAGGGTGCGCGCGCGCTGGCGCCGGCCGTCTGCGTGCTGGCGCTCGGGGGGGCGAGCTGGCCGCGACTGGGCTCGGACGGGGCATGGGCGCCGTGGCTGGCCGAGCGCGGCGTGGCGCTGGCCCCGTTCCGCCCGGCCAATGTCGGGGTGCGGGTGGCGTGGTCGGCGCATATGCAGCCGCAATTCGGCGCGCCGCTGAAAGGCGTCGCGCTGATCGCCGGGGCGCAGCGCGTGCGCGCGGAATGCGTGCTGAGCGCGGGCGGGCTGGAGGGTGGCGGGATCTACGCGCTCAGCCGCGCCCTGCGCGAGGGCGCGGCGCTGCGCATCGACCTGTTCCCCGACCTCGACGCCGCAACGCTTGCCGCGCGGCTGCGCGCACGCCCGGCGCGCGAAAGCGCCGCGAACCGGCTGCGCAAGGCACTGCGGCTGTCGGGCGCGCGGCTGGCGCTGGTCAACGAATTCCTCCGCCCGCTCCCGCGCGACCCGGACGCGCTGGCCGCAGCGCTCAAGGCGCTGTCCGTGCCGGTGACGGGGATGGCACCGATGGCCGGCGCGATCTCGACCGCCGGCGGGGTGACGCGGGACGCGGTCGATGACACCCTGATGCTGCGCGCGCTCCCCGGCGTGTTCGTGGCCGGCGAGATGCTGGACTGGGAGGCGCCCACCGGCGGCTATCTGATCACCGGCTGCCTCGCCACCGGCCGCCACGCCGGCCGCACCGCGGCGCGGTGGTTGCGCCACCGGGAACGCACTTCGCCCGAAGCGTAGCGGGCCGCAGCCACGGCGTTGACGCAAGCGCGGCGCGCGATCCCGACGCCCCGGCAGATCAATTCGCCCGCTGCACAGCCCGCGCGAAATCGGTGATCTTCGACCGGCCGGTCCGCGTGGCCAGCGGGGACCCTTCGGTCGAATGCACGCTCAGCATGACCGCATGGCCGCCCGTGAAGAACGCCGCGCGCCAGTGCTCCTGCGCCAGCGGCGCGCCGGTGTTCGGGCTGGTGTCGCGCACATGCAGCAGCAGCATGTCGCCCTCGACCCGGCTGTCGAGGATCGTCACCGTGGCCGGGTCATCCGTCCGGCTCAGCATCTCCCGCCCGCGCGACGAGGCCATGAACGCCGCGTAGTCGCGCACTCCGGGCGCGGCATCGGCGGGCGCGAAGGTCGCGCTCAGGATCGCGTGGTGGCGCGGGCCGCGGCGCGCATCGGCGAGCACGTCGCAGCCGCCCAGCAGCACGAACCCCGCGCCACCGTCGCTGCGCGAATTCTCGGGGTCGACGCAATACCCGCGCGGCCCGACAATGGTCAGCCCGCCAGGGTCGCGGAACATCCGCGTCTCGGGCACGTCGCGGCTGAGCGAGGGCACCATTCCCCCCGGCTCGAAGCACCCCGACAGCACCAGCGCCGCGCCCAGCGCCAGCGCCGCCCGGGCGCGCTCAGATGTCCATGTAGACATGCGCTTCGTCTTTGGCGCCGGGATGGGTCACCGCACCAAGCCGCGTTGCCCCCACCTGCTGCGCATACTTCCACAGCGCCCCCGAGGCGTAGATCGTCTGACGCGGCCCGGTCCAGGCGTCGCGCCGCTGCGCAAGCTCGTCATCCGACAGATCCACCGACAACTCGCCCGTGATCGCGTTGATGGTGATCACGTCACCGTCGCGCAACAACGCAATCGGGCCGCCATGCGCGGCTTCGGGGCCGACATGACCCACGCAGAAGCCGCGCGTCGCGCCCGAAAAGCGCCCGTCGGTGATCAGCGCCACCTGCTTGCCGCGCCCCTGCCCGCTGATGGCGGCGGTGGTGGCCAGCATCTCGCGCATCCCCGGCCCGCCCGAGGGGCCTTCGTTGCGGATCACGATCACCTCGCCGTCGCGGTATTCGCGGGCCTTGACGGCGGCGAAGGCGTCCTCTTCGCATTCGAAGACCCGTGCGGGGCCGGTGAAGACCTGCTCGGCCTCGGACATGCCGGCAACCTTGACGATGGCGCCTTCGGGGGCAAGGTTGCCCTTCAACCCGACCACGCCGCCGGTCCTGGTGATCGGCGCGTCCACCGGATAGATCACCCGGCCATCGGCCTCGCGCTCGACGCGGTCGATCTCCTCGCCGATGCTGCGGCCGGTGGCTGTCATGCAGTCCTCGTGGATCAGGCCGGCGCGGCGCAACTCCTTCATCACCACCGGCACGCCGCCCGATTCATACAGATCCTTGGCGACGTATTTCCCGCCCGGCTTCAGATCGACGAAATACGGCGTGTCGCGGAAGATGTCGCAGACATCCATCAGGTCGAAATCGATCCCCGCCTCATGCGCGATGGCGGGCAGGTGCAGCCCGGCATTCGTGGACCCGCCGGTGCAGGCCACCACGCGCGCGGCGTTCTCCAGGCTCTTGCGGGTGACGATGTCGCGCGCGCGGATGTTCTTTTCGATCAGCGTCATCACCGCCACGCCCGAAGCTTCGCCATACTGGTCGCGGCTTTCATAGGGCGCGGGCGCCCCCGAGGAATTGGGCAGCGCCAGCCCGATCGCCTCGGACACGCAGGCCATGGTGTTGGCGGTGAACTGCCCGCCGCAGGCCCCCGCACTTGGGCAGGCCACGCGCTCCAGGATCGCAAGCTGCGCGTCCGAGTAATTCCCCGCCTGGTGCTGGCCCACGGCCTCGAACACGTCCTGCACGGTCACGTCGCGGCCATCCAGCCGCCCCGGCAGGATCGAGCCGCCATAGATGAACACCGACGGCGTGTTCAGCCGCACCATCGCCATCATCATTCCCGGCAGCGACTTGTCGCAGCCCGCCAGCCCCACAAGCGCATCATAACAATGCCCGCGCATGGTCAGCTCCACCGTGTCGGCGATCGCCTCGCGTGAGGCCAGCGACGAGCGCATGCCTTCATGCCCCATGGCGATGCCGTCGGTGACGGTGATGGTGGTGAACTCGCGCGGGGTGCCGCCGCCGATCTTGACCCCGTGCTTCACCGCCTGTGCCTGCCGGTTCAGCGCGATGTTGCACGGCGCGGCCTCGTTCCAGCAGGTGGCGACGCCGACCCAGGGCTGGTGGATCTCCTCCTCCGAGATCCCCATGGCGTAGAAATACGACCGATGCGGCGCGCGCGCCGGCCCTTCGGTGACGTGGCGCGAAGGCAGGCGGGACTTGTCGAAACGGCTCTGGCTCATGGGGGCTCCTCCCGGATGCTGGATCGCCCGAGGGATAGCGCCGCCACCGCCGCTGGGCAAGCGGCATCCGCCGCAAGGCGGATTCGCGGTTTCGTGCCGCGCGCCGGTTGGCTAGGGTCCATCCGCACCCGCAGGCAGGAGGCGCCGTGAACGACGCGGTCACCCCGATGATGGCCCAGTATCTGGAGATCAAGGCAGAGCACCCCGACGCACTGCTGTTCTACCGCATGGGCGATTTCTACGAACTGTTCTTCGACGACGCCGTGGCCGCGGCGGCCGCGCTCGACATCGCGCTGACCAAGCGCGGCAAGCATCAGGGCGAAGACACGCCCATGTGCGGCGTGCCGGTGCATTCCTCCGAAGGCTACCTGCTCACGCTGATCCGCAAGGGGTTCCGCGTTGCCATCGCCGAACAGATGGAAAGCCCGGCCGAAGCGAAGAAACGCGGCGGCAAGGCGCTGGTGCGTCGCGCGGTGGTGCGCCTCGTCACCCCCGGCACGCTGACCGAGGACAGCCTGCTGCAGGCGCGCGCGCACAACTACCTGGCCGCCTTTGCCGAACTGCCGGACGAGGCCGCGCTCGCCTGGGCCGACATTTCCACCGGCGAGTTGCGCGTGATGCCCAGCGCCCGCGCCCGGCTGGGCCCCGAACTTGCGCGCCTCTCCCCGCGCGAATTGCTGGTCCCCGAGCCGCTCGAGCCCGCGCTGCGCCCGGTGGCCGAGGATATGGGCACCGCCCTCACCCCGCTTGCGCGGTCGAGCTTCGACAGCACCGCCGCGCGCGGGCGGCTGTGTGCGCTCTACGGGGTCGACACGCTTGATGGTTTCGGCAGCTTCAGCCGCGCCGAGCTGGCCGCGATGGGCGGGCTCGCCGATTATCTGGAGCTCACCCAGCGCGGGCAGATGCCGCGCCTTGCGCCGCCCACGCGCGAAAGCGCGGCGCAGACGGTGCAGATCGACGCGGCGACGCGGCGCAATCTCGAACTCACCGCGGCGATGGGCGGCGGGCGCGCGGGCTCGCTGCTGGCCTGTGTGGACCGCACGCTGACCGCGCCCGGCGCGCGGCTGCTGGAGCGCCGCATCGCCAGCCCGTCGCGCGTGCTGGACGTGATCACCGCGCGCCAGGGCGCGGTGGCGTGGCTGCTGGACACGCCCGAGCTGCGCGCCGATCTGCGCGCCGCGCTGCGCCGGGTGCCGGACATGGATCGCGCGCTGTCACGCCTCGCGCTCGACCGTGGCGGGCCGCGCGACCTGGCCGCGCTGCGCGACGGGCTGGCGCAGGGCGCCCAGGTCGCGCAGCTGCTGGACGGGCAGGACGCGCCTGCGCTGCTGGCCGACGCCGCCGCCACGCTGGGCACCGAAATCCCGCTCGGCCCCGCGCTCGAGGCGGCGCTGATCGCCGACCCGCCGCTGCTGGCGCGCGACGGCGGGTTCATCGCGCCCGGCCACGACCCCGACCTCGACGAAGCGCGCGAGCTGCGCGACGAGGGCCGCGGCGTGATCGCCCGGATGCAGGCCGAGTATGCGCAGGCCACGGGCATCGCCGCGCTCAAGATCCGGCACAACAACGTGCTGGGCTACTTCATCGAAACCACCGCCACCCATGCCGAGCGAATGCTCGCCCCGCCGCTGTCCGAGACCTTCATCCACCGCCAGACCACCGCCAGCGCGCTGCGCTTCACCACGCTGGAGCTGTCGGATCTGGAAACGCGGATCCTCAACGCCGGCGCCCGCGCGCTCGAGATCGAAAAGCGCCACTTCGCCGCGCTCGGCGCCGACGCCATCGCGGCCTCGGCCGCCGTCTCCACCGCCGCGCGGGCGCTCGCCGAACTCGACGTCGCCGCCGGCTTCGCCGAGCTGGCCGCCGAGGGCCGCTGGTGCGCGCCGCGGCTCGACGACAGCCGCGCGTTCGAGATCCGCGCCGGCCGCCACCCGGTGGTCGAGGCCGCGCTGACCCGCGCGGGCGCCCCCTTCGTGCCCAATGACGCCGACCTGACCGCGACCGACGGCGCCGCGATCGCGCTCCTGACCGGGCCGAACATGGCCGGGAAATCCACCTTCCTGCGCCAGAACGCGCTGATCGCGATCCTCGCCCAGGCCGGCGCCTTCGTCCCGGCCGAGGCCGCGCATATCGGGCTGGTGAGCCAGATCTTCAGCCGCGTGGGCGCCTCGGATGATCTTGCGCGCGGGCGGTCGACCTTCATGGTCGAAATGGTCGAAACCGCGGCGATCCTGAACCAGGCCGACGACCGCGCGCTGGTGATCCTGGATGAAATCGGTCGCGGCACCGCCACCTGGGACGGGCTGTCGATCGCCTGGGCGGTGCTCGAACAGCTGCACGCGGTCAACCGCTGCCGTGCGCTGTTTGCCACGCATTACCACGAACTCACCCAGCTCGCCGCGCGGCTCGAGGGCGTCGAGAACACCACCGTCGCGGTGCGCGAATGGCAGGGCGAGGTGATCTTCCTGCACGAAGTCCGCAGGGGCGCCGCCGACCGCTCCTACGGGGTGCAGGTCGCGCGCCTCGCCGGGCTGCCCGACGCGGTGGTCGCGCGCGCGCGCGAGGTGCTGCACGCGCTCGAAAGCGGCGAGGCCACGGGCGGGCGCTCGCCGCGCGCGATCATCGACGACCTGCCGCTCTTCGCCCCGCGCCCCACGCCCGCCGCGCCGCCACCCTCCCCCGCGCTCGAGAAGCTGCGCGCCGTCCACCCCGACGAACTCACCCCGCGCGAGGCGCTGGCGCTGCTTTATGAATTGCGCGCGCTGCTCGACGCACCGCCAAGCTGATCGCCCCTGCGCGCGCTGGCCGGGGCGCGCGCGGGTGGGTGGGTGGGGCGCGGCCCGGTCGGCGCGCGCAGGGGCGATCGGGCGACGCTCAGCCGATGCGCCCGCGCGGGCCTGGCCCGCATTGCGCGCGGTGCAGCAGCAGATGGTCGAGCAGCACACAGGCCATCATCGCCTCGCCCACCGGCACCGCGCGGATGCCCACGCAGGGATCGTGGCGGCCCTTGGTCACCACCTCGGTCGGCGCACCATCCTTCCGGATCGACGCGCGCGGCGTCAGGATCGACGAGGTCGGCTTGACCGCGAACCGCGCCACCACATCCTGCCCGGTCGAGATCCCGCCCAGGATGCCGCCCGCGCGGTTCGTGCCGAACTCGGGACCATCCGCACCCATGCGCATCTCGTCGGCGTTCTCCACCCCGGTCAGCGCCGCCGCGCCCATGCCCTCGCCGATCTCGACGCCCTTGACGGCGTTGATCGACATCAGCGCCGCGGCCAGATCGCTGTCGAGCTTGGCGTAGATCGGCGCGCCGAGGCCCGCGGGCACGCCGGTCGCCGTGACCTCGATCACCGCGCCCACCGAATTGCCGGCCTTGCGGATGCTGTCCAGATAGTCGGCCCAGTCCGCGGCGGCCTGCGCGTCGGGCACCCAGAACGGGTTGCGGTCGATCTGATCCGCATCGAACCGCGCGCGGTCGATCCGATGCGGGCCCATCTGCACCATGTAGCCCGTGACCTTCAAACCCGGCGCCAGGTCGGCCAGCACTGCGCGCGCCACGCCCGCCGCGGCCACCCGCGCCGCCGTCTCGCGCGCGCTGGAGCGTCCGCCGCCGCGCGGGTCGCGGATGCCGTATTTCTGCCAGTAGGTGATGTCGGCGTGGCCGGGGCGAAAGGTGGCCTCGATCTCGCTGTAATCCTTGGACCGCTGGTCGGTGTTGCGGATCATCAGCTGGATCGGCGTGCCGGTGGTGCGCCCGTCATGGACGCCCGACAGGATCTCGACCGCGTCAGCCTCGCGCCGCTGCGTGGTGTGGCGGCTTTGCCCCGGCTTGCGCCGGTCGAGCCAGGGCTGGATGACCTCCGCGCTCAGCGCCACGCCGGGCGGGCAGCCGTCGACGGTGGCGCCCAGCGCGGGGCCGTGGCTTTCGCCCCAGGTGGTGACGCGGAACAGATGGCCGAAGGTGTTGAAACTCATGGCGCGTGCCTCCTTCGCCCCGCTCTAGCGGCTCGGCCGCGCGGGCTCAAGCGGCAGCGCGCCGCCCGGCAGCCATTGGCCGCCGGGCGGGCCGCGCTCAGGCGACCGAGGCGATCTGCCCCATCCCCAGCGCCCCCAGCGCAACCGAGGCGATCTGCTCGGCGCTCATCCCGGCGTCGCGGTACATCGCCTCGGGGCTGGCCTGGTCGATGAAACGGTCGGGCAGCGTGACCGTGCGCAACGCGAGCCCGTGCTCCAGCAGCCCGGTGTTGGCCATGTGGTGCAGCACATGCGCGCCGAAGCCCCCCTGCGCGCCCTGTTCCACGGTGATCAGCGCCTTGTGGTGACGCGCCAGCTGGGCGATCAGGTCGGTGTCCAGCGGCTTGGCGAAGCGCGCATCCGCGATGGTGGCGGTGATCCCGCGCGCGGCCAGCGCCTCGGCGGCGCGGCTCACCTCGGCCAGATGCGCGCCGAAGGACAGGAAGGCGACGTGCTCGCCCTCGGCCACCACGCGGCCGCGGCCGATCTCGAGCACCTCGCCGAACTCCGGCATCTCGGCGCCCACGCCCTCGCCGCGCGGATAGCGGAACGCGATGGGGCCTGCGTCATGCGCGGCGGCGGTGGCGACCATGCGGGCAAGCTCGGCCTCGTCGGCGGCGGCCATGACGGTGAAGCCCGGCAGATTGGCCAGATACGCCACGTCGAACGCCCCGGCATGGGTGGCGCCGTCCGCGCCCACCAGCCCCGCACGGTCGATGGCGAAGCGCACCGGCAACCCCTGCAGCGCCACGTCGTGCACCACCTGGTCATAGCCGCGCTGCAGGAAGGTCGAATAGATCGCGCAGAACGGCTTGAGCCCGCTCGCCGCCATCCCGGCGGCGAAGGTGACGCCGTGCTGTTCGGCGATGCCCACATCGAACACCCGGCGCGGGAAACGCCTGGCGAAGATGTCCAGACCGGTCCCCGAGGGCATGGCCGCGGTGACCGCGACGATGTTGGGGTCGCGCGCCGCGGCCTCGGTCAGGGTCTGGCCGAAGACCGAGGTATAGCTCGGCGCGTTCGGGCGCGACTTGCGCTGCGCGCCGGTGTCCACGTCGAACTTGGCCACGCCGTGATACTTGCAGTCCGAGCTTTCGGCGGGCGCGTAGCCCTTGCCCTTGACCGTCAGCGCGTGGATCAGCACCGGCCCCGCCGCCTGCGCGCGCACGGTGCGCAGCGTGGCCAGCAGTTCGGGCACCGAATGGCCGTCGACCGGACCGATATAGGTGAAGCCCAGCTCCTCGAACATGGTGGCGGGCGAATGCGCTCCCGTCAGCCCGTGGCGGGTGCGCCGCGCATGGTCGCGCAGCGGCTGCGGCAGCGAGGCCTCGAACCCCGCGGCGATGTCGCGCAGCGCCATGCCCGGCGCGGTGTCGCCGAGGCGCGAGAGGTAACGGCTCATGGCGCCGACATTGGGCGCGATCGACATGTCGTTGTCGTTGAGCACGACGATCATGCGCCGGCCCTCTTCGCCGGCGTTGAACAGCGCCTCCCACGCCATGCCGGCGGTGATCGAGCCGTCGCCGATCACGGCGATCGCGTCGCCGGTGGGCAGGCCCATGTCGCGGCCCACGGTGAAGCCCAGCGCCGCCGAGATACTGGTGGAGCTGTGCGCGGCGCCGAAGGGGTCATAATCGCTTTCGGCGCGCTTGGTGAAGCCCGACAGCCCCCCCTCCTGGCGCAGCGTGTCCATCCGGTGGCGCCGGCCGGTGAGCATCTTGTGCGGATAGCTCTGGTGGCTGACATCCCAGACGATCTTGTCGAAGGGCGCGCGGAATACCGCGTGCAGCGCGACGGTCAGCTCGACCACCCCCAGCGACGAACCCAGATGCCCGCCGGTGCGGCTGACCACTTCGATCAGCTCGGCGCGGAGTTCATCGGCCAGCGCGGCAAGCTCGGCGTCGTCGAAGGCGCGCAGATCGGCGGGGCCTGCGACGCGGTCGAGAAGGGGGCGGTTCTGGGTCATGGTCTCCTCCCGAGACGGTCTGAAACGAAAAAAGGTGCCGAGGGGTCGAACCCGCCCGGCACCAGTTTCCTGTTGCCATCAGGAAAGGGAACCGGGCTGCTATGGCCCGCGTCCGGGTTGGCTTGATCCCGAACCTCGTTGGACAGGGGCGCGTCGGGGCGCCCCCGTCGGTTCCATAAGCCGCCCGAGGTCAGCCGTGCAGGGTGGTGGTGGGGTCCTGCGGTGCCTCGAGATGGCTGAAGGGCATCGGCGGCGGGGTGTCCCGGCTTTCGGCCGGAAGCAGCAGCCCGATCAGGTAGATCACCCAGACCAGCAGCCCGACCCCGACCAGAACCGCCGCGGCATAGCCGCCCCCGCGGAGCATCTCGCTCATGATCCAGTTGCGGATCTGCGCGGTGCGGTTCTGTGCGAAATAGTCGCCATTGTCAGACATGGTGTGTCCTCCGTCAGTCATAGGTGGGGAAGAAGCCGCGCTGCTCCGCCCAGATCGACCAGTTGTCCACGACCGTGCCGGTCAGCAGGATCCCGATACCGCCCGTGAGCGTGGTCAGGACCGCGAACCACCACGCCCAGCGGTGGATGCCTTCCATCGTGGCGTTGAAGCCCATGGTCCAGCGCCAGAACAGCGCTGCACGCTCGGACGCGGTGCCGCGATCGACGATCTGCTCCAGCTCCCGGTCCCCGCCGAAGCGGCTGACGGCCAGGATCGTCGCCCCGTGCATGGCAAACAGCAGCGCCGAACCATAGAGGAACACGATCGAAAGCGCGTGGAACGGGTTGTAGAACAGGTTGCCATACTGAAGGCTGAACAGGTTCGTCCAGTCGAGATGGGTGAAGATGCCGTAGGGCACGGCCTCGGACCAGCTGCCCATCAGGATGGGGCGGAACAGCCCCAGCACCAGGAACAGCCAGATGGCCGACGCGAAGGCCCAGGCGACGTGCTTGCCCATCCCCAGCGCCTCGGCGCGCAGATAGGTGCGCACCCACCAGGTCAGCACCGAGATCAGCAGGAAGAACGAGGCGACAAGGAAATATCCCCCCTCGCGCATCGGCGGGATGCTGAGCCCGTATTCCGGCCCCGGCGGGTCGAGCGACAGCCAGAACAGGTCGCGCAGGAACACGGCCGGGTTGTAGCCCGCCTGATCCCAGAACCACAGGCCCACCATCACGAACCAGATCGTCCCGGTCGCGATGCTGATCACCCCCATGGTGCCCAGATAGATGGGCCCCAGCTGGGCGTTGCCGAACCAGCCGATGAGGTTGGAGAAGCTGGCACCCTTGGTGCGGTTCTCCAGTTCGACCCCTTCGACCATGCCCATTTCGGGCGCGGCGCGGACCTGCACCTGGGTAAAGATGTTCTGATACTCAGCCATTGACGCCTCCCGGAATGTTGGCCCACCAGGGCAGCTCGAGCCACCAATCCCACCAGAACACCCACTGGTCGAACCAGATCGTTCCGGAGATCACGATGCAGACCGCCGACCAGAACCCGGCATTGAGCGCCAGCAGCAGCCCCAGCCGGTGAATCCCCAGCGTGCCCACCGAATAGCCGATGAAATCGCGGAAGAAGGTGTCCTCGTGGTCGGGCGTCTTCATCTTCTGGCCCTTGGGCGGGTTCGCCGCCGACAGGACCAGCGCGCCATGCAGCGCCAGCGCCAGCGTCGTGGTGAAGAAGAACGTCACCGCGATCATGTGCGCCGGGTTGTAATGGAAGTTGCCGTATGTGTAGCCGACGTTCGACACCCAGTCGAGATGCGTCCAGATGCCATAGGGGAACGCATGCCCCCACGCACCCATCAGCACGGGGCGGATGACAACGAGCGTGACATAGGCAAAGATCGCCACGCCGAAGGCGAAGGGCACGTGATAGCCCATCCCCAGTTTCCGGCAGATCTCGACCTCGCGCAGCGCCCAGGACACGAAGGCCCCGATCGCGCAGATGGTGACGATCTGCCACAGCCCGCCCTCGGCGAGCGGTGCGGCCGAGAGGCCGTAAGACAGCGGTGGAGGATTGATCGAGATCAGCCAGGGGTTCCATGTCCCCTGCAGAACGGCACCCCAGAAGATCAGGAGCGTGCCAAGCGCTGCAAAGAAGATCGTCGTGACCCCGAAGAATCCGACATAGAACGGCCCTACCCAGAAATCGAACAAGTTTCCGCCCACCAGCGTGCCACCGGGCACGCGGTATTTTCGCTCGAAGCTCAGCAGCGCCATGCTACCCTCCGCTTAAAGAGGCGGTCCTGAACCTTGGACCGCCGGGAAACCCGTGAAAGCCGTTGCGGGCGCACCCCTCGCGCGCCCGCAACAAGGGTTCGTCAGTCCATCGGGCGGTCGTATTTTTCCGCGGCGATGGCAAACCAGTTGTAGGAAGGGGTGCTCAGCAGGACGAGGTGAATCATCGCTGCCAGCAGGAAAAGGAAGACCCCTTGCGCCACGAACACGCGGCGCGGATCGAAGACCAGCCAGATCTTGTAGAACTTGCTCATACCTCAATCCCCCTCAGAACCACGGACGCCAGATGAACACGGCCAGGTGCGCCACAACGGCGACCGCCGAGAACAGCCAGAGGCCGCTCAGATAGACCGAGTGCAGTTCCTGCGCCTGCTCGTCGGTGAGACCTGTGAACGACAGGTCGGAATTTTCAGCCATACTTTCCTCCGGATAGCCGACTGTGCCGCACCCCCTGCGGCCGGGTTCGAAACGAAGCCACAGACTCCGCTTCAGCATCGCCCGTGACGGGAGTGTCCCGCCGCAGGCGAATCTCGGATCGCGGCCGGATCAGCCGCGGAAAATCATCGGCACGATCTGGTGCGCCTCGGCGCGCGCCCGCGCCAGCGGACCCAGCGCGGGCATGCGCGCGTGGCGCAGGACCGACCAGCCGAAGGCCAGCGCCGCAAACGGCAGGGCCAGAACGAAGACCATGGCGAAGTAGAGCCGGTACTCGACCGAGCCGGGTCGTGCCGCGCGCGCGTGGCGCGGGGAATTGACGCTGAAGTCAGCCATGTTGTGTCCTCCTCGATGGTGACGATGGAGCCCTGGCCGCGGCCGCCGGTTCATCCAGCGTGCCGCGCAGGGCGCGTACGGTTTCGCGGACCACCCGCTCCTCGCCGGCGTCGAGCGCAGCCTTCTCGGCGGCGTCGCGCAGCGTGCGGGCGGCGGAAATGCGGGTCAGGATCGGGTGCTCGGCCACGATCCGGTCAAGCTCGGCCTGCGCGTCGGCGTCCCAGGGGAAATCGCGGCGCAGCGTGGTGGGTGTGGCCTGCGCGCTGTCCATGTCCGTGCCCAGCGGCAGGATGTGGAACAGCGCGTCGAAGAGGCCGTTGCAGACTTCCTGCAGCACATAGACCGCGCCGGCGTAGCCCATCATCGGCGTGCCGGTCGCGCGCCGGATGGCGGCGCCGGGGAACGAGGCCGGAATGAACGCCGGCGCGGGCCCGTGCCCGCCCTTCATCTCGGCGAGATACATCTTCTCGTTGATCGAGCCGAACACGATCAGCGGGCGCTTCGCCTTGAGCTGGGCGCGCACCTCCTCGTTGTTGGTCTTGGAGCCGCGCACGCGGGCCACCGCCAGCGCGCAGGGCAGGCCCAGATCGTTTTCCAGATAGTTGCGCAGCCCGCGGGCATAGGTCTCGTTCGCGACCACCGCAAAGGACGCGGTCGCAAAGAAATCCTGCGTGACCGAGCGCCACAGATCCCACAGCGGCTTGAGCGTCGAATGCTTCTCGCGCGCGATGAAGGGTTCGGGGTCCAGCCCCGTGAGTTCCCCCAGCTTGCGCAGGAACCTGGTGGTGCTGTCCATGCCGATGGGCGCCTGCAGATAGGGTTTGCCCAGCACCTCGGCCAGCCCGCGACCGAATTCGCGATACATCACGATGTTGACGTCGGCGTTCACCAGATCGCGCATCTCGGCCAGATGCGCGCCGAGCGGCATCACCATGTTGACCTCGGCGCCGATGCCTTCGACCAGACGCCGGATCTCGGCCAGGTCCGAGGGCATGTTGAACGTGCCATACATCGGCCCCAGGATGTTGACCCGCGGCTTCGCGCCTTCCTCGCGCGGCTTTTCCTTCGGCATCCGGCCCTTGGTCATGCCGAACTCGGTGAAGATCCAGGTCATCGCGCGGTCGGCGGCTTCCCACTGGTCCTCGTCGATGGTGCGCGGCAGGAAGCGTTGCAGGTTGGTGCCCTGCGGGGTCACGCCGCCGCCGATCATCTCGGCGATCGAGCCGGTGACCACCACCGCCGGCAGCGCCGGGTCCAGCGTGCCCCAGGCGCGCTTCATCGCGCCTTCGGTGCCTTCGCGGCCCAGCTCTTCCTCGCCCAGCCCCGTGGTGACGATGGGCAATTCATGCGGGGGCAGCGCGTCGGTGTAGTGCAGCACGCTGGTCACGGGCAGGTTTTCGCAACCGACGGGGCCGTCGATCACCACCTGCAGGCCCTTGACGGCGCAGAAGGCATAGACCGCCCCCCAGTAGCCGCCGGCCCGGTCATGATCGGTGATCAGCATCAGATCATCTCCTGTGCCCTGGCCGCGCGCGCGGCCTTGTCGAGCTTCTTCTGGTGGTGCGCGCGGAACTCGGGGCGCAGGTTGGGATCGCCCTCCCAGACGCCGGCGGTATCGCCGCTGCCCACGCCGTCGAAGAACTCGCGCATGTGCTCCATGCGGGCCTTGCCGGCGATGGCGGCGTTGACCACCTCGCCCAGCGAGCCGGCCCCGGCCGGCCCCATCAGCGGGCGCGCCGAGATCAGGTTGGTGAAATAGAGCGACGGGATCGCCTTTTGCTTGGCGGCCTGCACCACCGGCGTGGTGCCGATCACCAGATCGGGGTCCAGCCCGTCCATCGCCGCGAGATCGTCGGCGAGCGAGGCGCGGAACTTCACCGCCACGCCGCGCGATTCCAGCCAGTCGCAATCGGCCGCCGACCAGGGCGACTTCGCGCAGGCGGTGCCGACATAGGCGACATCGGCGCCGCTTTCGATCAACAGCCGCGCGACCAGCAGCTCCGAGCCCTCATAGCCCGACAGCGTGATCCGGCCGGTGATGGGGGCATTTGCCAGCGCCTCGCGCACTGCGGGGACAAAGGCGTTCTGCGCCGCGCCGATCTGCGCGGCGGGGACGCCGCAGGACTCGCCGATGGCGGCGAGCCAGTCATGCGTGCCGTCAATCCCCACGGGGGCCGAGCCCACGATCGGGCGCCCGGCGGCCTGAAACTCGCGCACCGAGGCGGTGTAGAACGGGTGGATCGCCGCCACGGCGCGCCCGTCGAGCGCGGCGTAAAGCTCGCGCCATTCGCGCACCGGGACCACGGGACCGGCCGCCAGCCCCATCGGCGCCAGCATCGCGCCGATCATCATCGGGTCGGCGGGGAACATCTCGCCCAGCAGCGTCACCGTGGGCCGGTCGGACCGGCCGCCCTGCGGCGCGGGCACGGGACCGGCCTGCACTTCGGCGCGGGCATAGGCCAGCATCGCGCCCGACAGCACGTCCTTCGCCTCGGCATGCGTCGGCACGCCAAAGCCCGGCACGTCGATGCCCACGATGCGCACGCCGTTGATCTCGTCCGGCAGCAGCCGCAGCGGCACGCCGCTGGCGGTGGGCACGCACAGGTTGGTCACCACGATCGCGTCGTAGCGTTCCGGATCGGCCAGATCATGGACCGATTCGCGGATATCCTCGAACAGCTTGCCGGTGACCAGCGTTTCACTGTTGAACGGCACATAGCCGACCGAGCGCCGCGCGCCGTAGAAATGGCTCACGAAGGTCAGCCCGTAGACGCAGCAGGCCGAGCCCGACAGCACCGTCGCCACGCGCCGCATCCGCAGCCCGACGCGCAGGCTGCCGAAGGCGGGGCACATCGATTCGGGCTTGTCATGCGGGCCGCGCGGGTAGTCCCTCGCGAACTGGTCCAGGATCTCGCCATTGCCGGCGGCGCGGGCCTGCGCCTCCATCCGGTCGGCGGGGGCGTGGCAGCCGAAGCCGTCAGGCTGCGTGCCCTCGGCCTGGTCGGGCGCGGCAGGTTCGACCGCGCGCTCCACCGGCGTGGCGGCGGCGTCGTCGTAGCTGATCTCGCCCGCGCCGGGGCGCTTGGGGTCAATGCGCTCAGACATCGTCATACACCACTTCCAGCGATTCCTTCGGCGCGGCGTTCTTGCCGCGCATGTCGGCGTCGGTCGCGGGCTCCAGCACCACGTCGCCGCCGGTGTCCTTGCTGTCGAAGAGCGCCAGCAGCCCGTCCTGGCTCAGCGGCACGGGGCGCAGCGGCGGCGCGCCGGCCACGTTCTCGGCCAGTTCGGCGAACAGCGCGCCCCAGGGGCCGGCGGCGGTGCCGACGATCTGGTAATTGGCGGATTTCTTGCGCAGATCGTCATCGGCGGGGATCGCGGCCAGGATCGGGATATCGACCGACCGGGCAAAGGCCTGCGCCTCGCCCGAGCCGTCATCCTTGTTGATGACCAGCCCGGCGACGCCCACATTGCCGCCCAGCTTCCGGAAATATTCGACCGCCGAGCAGACGTTGTTCGCCACATAGAGCGATTGCAGGTCGTTCGAGCCGACCACGATCACCTTCTGCGCCATGTCGCGCGCGATCGGCAGGCCGAAGCCGCCGCAGACCACGTCGCCCAGGAAATCGAGCAGCACATAGTCGAAATCCCAGTCGTGGAAGCCCAGCTTTTCGAGCAGCTCGAAGCCGTGGATGATGCCGCGCCCGCCGCAGCCGCGCCCGACCTCGGGGCCGCCAAGCTCCATCGCGAACACGCCCGAGCGCTTGAAGCACACATCGCCGATGGCGACTTCCTCGCCGGCGAGCTTCTTCTTGGTCGAGGTCTCGATGATCGTCGGGCACGCCTTGCCGCCGAACAACAGCGACGTGGTGTCCGATTTCGGGTCGCAGCCGATCAGCAGCACGCGCTTGCCCTGCTCGGCCATCATGCACGACAGGTTGGCCAGCGTGAACGACTTGCCGATCCCGCCCTTGCCGTAGATGGCGATGATCTGGGTCTTCTTGGTGGGCGGGTCGTGCGGAACTTCCAGCGTCGGGTCCTCCGACGCCTCGTCGCGCAACCGCTGATCGAAATCCTTGAGGTTCGGTACATCGAGGGTCATTCAGCTCTCCCAGTCCAGGATCATCTTCAGGCAATCGGGGTCGCCGAAGGCCGTCTCGTAGGCCGCCGCGGCGTCGGCGGGGCGGGCGGTGTGGGTGATCAGCCCCGCGAGCGACAGCGCGCCGGTTTCCAGCAGGTCATGCGTGGCAACCAGATCCTCGGGCGTCCATTCGGCGGCGATCCGCAGCCGGGCCTCGCGCATGAAGGCGGGGACAAAGGCGAACTGGATGGGCTGGGTGTAGAAGCCCGCCAGCACCACCTCGCCGCCCTTGGCGATGCGCCCGATCAGCGTGTCCAGCAGCCCCTCGGCGCCCGAGGCGTCGTAGATGCTGCGATAGTCGCGGCGCGGGTCGTCGTCGGGCGCGATGACGTCGTAGCCCGTGGCACCCGCGCGGCGGGCGGGGTTGGTTTCCCACACCACCGGCGCGGGGGCGCCCGCGGCCAGCGTCAGCCGCGCCAGCAGGCGGCCCAGAACCCCGTGCCCGACAATCAGGTCGGGCGGGGTGGCATTCGCGCCCGCCAGGGCATGGCGGGCGGTGGCGGCAAGCGCAAGGAGCGCGCCTTCGGCGCCGAGGCCAGGGTCGACCCGAGTCACCCGATCGGCCTTTGTTACCAAGGTCTGCGCAGCGCCGCCAAAGAGACCGTAGACCGGCCCCTGTTCGGTTTCGGAAAAACAGTTTGCACCGGGCACGAACACCCGCTCGCCGGGGCGAAAGCCGGTCTCGGCCCCGGCCTCGACCACTTCGCCGACGGCCTCGTAGCCGGGGACCAGCGGATAGCCCATGCCGGGAAAGGGCGGCATCTCGCCCGTCCAGAACAGCTTTTCGGTGCCGGTCGAGATCCCGGAATGCGAAATCCGGACCACCAGATCCTGCGGACCCGGCGCCACCAGCCCCACCTGCCCCAGCCCGAGCTGGCGCGGCTTGCTGAGAATGATGGCCGATGTCTGCACCGCGTCCCTCCCGTGGTCAGTGTTGCGACTCGGGCATTGCAGCCCGGGCACTGAACTTATCTGTCATATTACTCTGACAGGTATTGATGTCAATCAAACTAGACATGTTTTTGAAGCCTCAATGCGCGGATTTCACGCAGACCCGCCGCGCACGGCAGAAATAAGCGTTGTCACATAGGGCCTTGCCGCAGCGTAACGCTTGATGCGGCTGAAGCCGCGCGCCTGGAGCTGGGCTTCATGTTCGGCAGCCGAGCGTGTGCGACCGGTTTTCATCGCCAGGGTGTAAACCGCGAAGTACACATCGGTCTGTGGATCGGGGCGCGCGCCGCCCGACATGGGCTCGGACAGGATCAGCCGCCCCCCCGCCGGCAGCGCGGCGTGGACCGCATCCAGCAGCGCCGCGACGGTGGCGTCGTCATGGTCATAGAGGACGCGAATCAGGCTGATCGCGTCGGCCCCGCGCGGCAGGTCGCCGTCACGGAAGCTGCCGCCGATGCGCGCGACGTCCGCGGGCAGCGCAGCGGCGGCGACCACCTGCGGCAGGTCGAACAGCGTCAGTTTCAGCTGCGGCGCCTGCGCGTGCACCGCGCGCAGGAACGCGCCGGTGCCGCCGCCAACATCCATCAGATGCGCAATCCCGGCCAGCGGCAGCTGGCGCAGCGTCTCTTCGGCCACCAGCGCCTGGCTTTCGGCCATCAGGCGCGAATAGCGCGCGGCCTGATCGGCGCCACCCTCGCCGCCCAGCACATAAGGCCAGAACCGCGCCAGTGCCGGGTCGGTGCGGCCCTCGAAGAACGCGCGCGGATCGGCCAGATCGCCGTAGAGCACGCCGTGATGGCGCACCATCGCCTCGAGCCCCGGCACGCCCAGAAACGCCGCGCCGCGGGTGGTCAGCGCAAAGGCGCCGTCGCGGCGGCGGCGGCGCAGCAGGCGCAGCGCGGCGCCGGCCTGCAACAGCACCTGCAGCCGCGGCGCGGGCACGCCCAGCGGCCCGGCCAGTGCCTCGGCCCCCGCCGGCGCTTCGGCAAGCCGGTGCAGCACGCGCAGTTCGACCAGCGCCATCAGCACCTGGCTGCGCACGAAGCCCTGCATGATGTCGAAAAGCTCGGCGCCCTCGGCCCGCACCAGCCGGCGCAGCACCGGCACGCGCGCACAGAACCGCTGGAACCCGCGCGAGGCCGCCAGCCGGTTCAGCCGGCTTGCGAAGGCGGGGCGCGCGCCACCCTCCATCCCGGACGCGGGCGCCGGGAGGCCGATGTCAGCCATGGTTTACACCTTGACGGGGGCGACGGGGGTCATGCGCTCGGCGTAGCGCTGGACCATCGCAGCCAGCTGCGCCTCGCCCGGGCATTCCGGGATCGACGCGATCGCGCCCGACAGGATGTCGCGCAGCCGCTTGATCGCGCCCTGCACGCCCAGCTCCTCGACCGCCGAGGGGCGTGCGAGGGCCGCGTCCTGCCCCACGGGCTTGCCCAGCGTTTCGGCGTCATACAGCGCGTCGCGCAGGTCGTCGGCGACCTGGAACGCCTCGCCGATGCGGGCGCCCAGCTCTTCCCAGGCCTCGGCCTCCTGCCCGGCGGCGACGGCACCCATCTGCGTGGCGGCGATGAACAGCGCCGCGGTCTTGGAGCGGTGATAGGCGCGCAGATCGACCTGCGCCTCGCTCTCCCAGCCCTGCCCGGCGCAGATGCCGCCCGGCATCCCCGTGTGGCGCGACAGCAGCCGCACCAGCGCCAGCGCGCGCGGCGCGTCGTCAGCGCCCGCGCGGGCGATCTCGTCGAACGCGGCGATGATCAGCGAATCGCCCGTCAGCACCGCCAGCGGCTCGGAAAAGGCCAGATGCACCGTCGGCTTGCCACGCCGGAAATCGGCATTGTCGAAGGCCGGCAGGTCGTCATGCACAAGGCTCGCGCAGTGGATCAGCTCCAGCGCGGTGGCGGCGGCATCGGCCAGCGCGGGGCGGTCGTCGCCGCAGGCCCGCGCCACCGACAGGCAGATCGTTGGCCGGATGCGCGCGCCGCCGGGCAGCACCGCGTAGTTCAGCGCATGCGCCAGCCGGTCGGGTCCGCCATCCTGCGCGCGTTCGATTGCGGCGGACATCGCCGCCTCGATCCGTCGGGAAAGGTCCATGCGCGGGGCTCCTTGATCGTGACTTGTCAGCACTTGCTGACATGCAATGTGTCAACTAGTGTGGACACACGGCGCAGCCGAGTCAAGAATGGATTGCATGACGGGCGAATCGGACAGCGTGGTGGTGATCGGCGCCGGCGTGGGCGGGCTGGCGGCAGCGATCCGGCTGGCCGCCGCCGGCCGCGACGTGACGCTGTGCGAGGCCCACGCCCACCCGGGCGGCAAGCTGCGCGCACTGCCCAGCGCCGCCGGGCCGGTGGATGCGGGGCCCACGGTGCTCACCATGCGCGCGGTGTTCGACGAGCTGTTCGCGCTGGCGGGCGGCTCGCTGGACGCCACGCTGCACCCCGTGGCGCTGCCGCGGCTGGCGCGGCACTTCTGGCAGGACGGCACGCGGCTGGACCTGTTCCCCGACACCGAGGCCAGCGTCGACGCCATCGGCGCGGCCATCGGCGCGCGCGCGGCGGCCGAGTTCCGCCGCTTCGACGCCGAAATGGCGCTGCTCTACGCCGCCTTCGACGGGCCGATGATGCAGGCCGCGCGCCCCCGGATCGGCGCTGCCGCCCGCGCCACGCTGCGCGCACCCGCGCTGTGGCCGCTGCTCGCGCCGGGGCGGACGCTGGCGGGGCTGCTGCGCGCGCGCTTCACCGACCCGCGGCTGCGCCAGCTGTTCGGTCGCTACAGCACCTATGTCGGCGGGATCCCGCAGCGCACCCCGGCGGTGCTGGGCCTGATCTGGCGGGCCGAGGCCGCGGGCGTCTGGACCCTGCCCGGCGGGCTGCACCAGCTTGCCCGGGCGCTGGCCGACCTGTTCCAGTCACTGGGCGGAACGCTGCGGCTGTCCACGCCCGTGGCGCGGATCACGGCGCAGGGCGGCGCGGTCACCGGCGTCGCGCTGGCCGAGGGCGCGCATCTGCCCGCCGCGCAGGTGGTGTTCGCGGGTGACCCGGGCGCGCTGCGCGCGGGGCTGCTGGGCGCTGACCTGCGCCGCCTGCTGCCGCGCGCGGCGAGCGCTCCGCGCAGCCTGTCGGCCCGCGTCTGGAGCTTCGCCGCGCGCGCCGAGGGCCTGCCGCTCGATCATCACAGCCTGCTTTTCGCCGCGACCGAAGCCGACGAGTTCGGCCCCCTCGCCCGCGGCGCCACACCGGCCGCGCCCACGGTCTATATCTGCGCGCAGGACCGCGTGACGGGCGCCACGAACGGCCCCGAACGCTTCCAGTTCATCCTCAACGCGCCCGCCTCAGGCCGCGACCCCCACACACCCGACCAGGAGGCACGCGAATGCCTGACCCAGACCTTCGACCGGCTCGCCCGTTTCGGGCTGCGCTTCGACCCGCTGCCGGACCCGCAGAAGGCGCTGACGCTGCCGCAGGGCTTCGCGGCGCTGTTTCCGGGCAGCCGCGGCGCGATCTACGGGCGCAGCCCGCACGGGGCGCTGGCGCCGTTCCTGCGGCCGGGGGCGCGGACGCGGCTGACGGGCCTCTATCTGGCGGGGGGCGGAGCGCATCCGGGGGCGGGGTTGCCGATGGCGGCGCTGTCGGGGCGCAACGCCGCGCAGGCGGTGCAGGCGGACCGGGCTTCGACGCGCATGTCGCACCCGACGGCTACGCCTGGTGGTATCTCGATGCCATCAGCGACGACGGACGCCGCGCGCTCTCGGTGATCGGCTTCGTGGGGTCGGTGTTCTCGCCGTGGTATCGGTGGTCGGGGCGGCGCGATCCGCAGAACCACTGCTGCATCAACGTCGCCACCTATGGCCCCGGCGGGCGCTTCACCATGACCGACCGCGGCCGCGCGGCGTTGCGCCAGTCGCCCGAGCGGTTCGAGGTCGGCCCCAGCGCGATGCACTGGGACGGGACCAGGCTGGTGGTGGAGGTGAACGAGATCTCCTCGCCCCCGCTCATCAGCCGCGTGCGCGGAACGATCACGCTGCACCCCTCGGCGCTGGTGGACTGCACGCAGGCGCTGTGCGCCGAGGGCCGCCACCACTGGCGCCCCATCGCCCCCGTCGCGCGGGTCGAGGTCGCGCTGAGCCAGGGCCACACATGGAGCGGGCACGGCTACTGGGATTCGAATTTCGGCACCGCGGCGCTGGAGGCCGATTTCCGCTACTGGACCTGGGGGCGGTTTCCGCATCGCGGCGGCACCACCTGCTTCTATGATGCCATCCGCCGCGACGGCAGCCATTCCGAGACCGCGCTGCATTTCACCGCCGACGGTGCGGTCGAGCCGGTCGAGGCCCCGCCGCGCACCCGCGTGCCGCGCAGCCTGTGGGCCGTGCGCCGCGAAACCCGCGCCGATCCCGGCTATCGCCCCGCGCAGGTGCAGGGGATGCTGGACGCGCCCTTCTACACCCGCGCACAGGTCCGCACCCGGATCGCGGGCGAGGAAACCGTCGGCGTGCACGAGGCGCTGGACCTGCGCCGATACGCCTCGCCGCTGCTGAAGCCGATGCTGGCGGTGCGGGTGCCGCGCCGGCCCGGCTGGCCGCGCGCGCAGGGTGGCTGAACGTCACCCACCGCGCAGCAGCGCCTCCATCTCGATCGGCGCCGTCCCGCCGGCAAGCCGCGCGCGGTAGACGATCAGCGATTCGGCCACGCGCATGATGTAGTTGCGCGTCTCGGCGAAGGGGACGCTTTCCACCCAGTCGACGATATCCACCGACGGATCGCGCGGATCGCCCAGCCGGTCGATCCACTGTCGCGGGCGACCCGGCCCGGCGTTGTAGCCGGCGGCGACCAGTGCCAGCGACGGGCCGAATTCGCGGGTCAGCCGGTCCAGATACGCCGCGCCCAGCCGCGCGTTGAGCTCGGCGTCGGTGGTCAGGCTGGCGGGGGTGAAATCCTCGATCCCCAGCTCGCGCGCCATCATCCGGCCCGTGCCGGGCACCACCTGCATCAGCCCGCGCGCGTCGGCGGGGCTGACCACCGCCGGGTCGAACTCGCTTTCACGCCGGGCGATGGCGAGCACCAGCGCCGGGTCGGCGGGCAGGTCGGCGTTTTCCAGCCCGTTTAGCGGAAAATACGCGCGCGGCAGGACGAACCCGTGCTGCACGGCGATCTTGGCGACGTTGAGCGCCATGTTGGGCTCGCCCTTGTCCAGCAGCAGGTCGGCCAGCGCGCCGAATTCGTCCTTGCGGGTCAGCGTGCGGGCCAGATGGATCACCATGCGCCGGGCCTCGTGCCACTCATCGGCCTCGATCAGCAAGAGCGCCGCTTCCAGCAGGTCCGACCCCGCCAGCGCGGTCTGGCGCCAGTCGGGGAAGTCGGGGCCGTTGGCAAGCGCCGGATCAAGCGGCAGCCCCGCGCGGTCGGCGGCGAGCAGCCCGTAGAACCCGGTCTGGTGCTCGGCGGCGAACATCAGCGCGGCCTCGGCGGCGGGGGCGTTGCCCAGCGCCTCCTGCGCGAGCGCCTCCCAGTAACCCGCGCGGCCCAGGCTGATCGGGCTGGACACGCGGATGCGCAAGGCGCGGAAATGGCGCAGCGCGTCGTCGGGCCGGTCCAGATGGCGCAGCGCGATGAACCCGGCCAGCCACTCCAGATCGGCGAACTGCACCCCGTCGTCCAGATGATGCGTCGAGGCGAGGTCATAGGCCAGCGCGTGCTCGCCATCCGACAGCGCGGTGCGGGCCAGGAAGATGCGCCAGCGCGCCCAGGCCTCGGGGCGGCCCAGCGCCTCGGCGCTGGCGGAGCGTTCCAGCAGCAGCTCGGCGGCACTGTCGCGCAGGCCCGCATCCATGCGCCACTGGAACCGGTCATGCGCCAGGCCGGGATCGCTCGCCAGCCCCGCCGGGATGCGGTCGATCAACGCGTTCACGCCCGACTCGCGCGCCTGCAGCGCCAGCCGCGCGCGCCCCAGCCGGGCGTGGCCGTCGGGCACGCGGTCGAGCATCCGCCCCGCTCCGGCGCGCACCCCCTCCCACAGCAGCATGTCCAGCCGCTCGGTGTGCAGGGGCGCGAGCGTGTCGCCGAATTCGGTCAGCAGCGCGGTTTCATGCGCGGCGCTCAGCGCGCTGCCGCGCCAGAGCCTTTCGGCGATGGCGCGCGCCGCGTCGCGATCGCCCAGCGCCAGATGCGCGTCGAAGAGCCCCATCCACCCGTCGGCGCTGCGCGGCGCGCGGTCGGCGAAGAACGCGCGCACCTCTTCGGGGGCGGCGTCCTCGAGCATCTGCTCGGCCTCGCGCTGGATGGTGACGGGCAGCGGCCAGTGATCGAAATCGCGGAACCACGCCGCGTAGTCGTCCAGCGCGCCGTCCCCCTCGCGCAGCCGGAACCAGCGCAACAGCCCGTCGGCTGCGACAAAGGCGACCTCCTCGCGCGGGGGGACAACGGCCGCGGCGGCGGCGAGCGCGGCGTCGCGCGGCGGGGGGCGGTCCTGCGCGGCGGCAGGTGCCCCCAGCGCCACCATCAGCCCCATGCAGAGCCCGACTCGACCCGTGCTTCGCTTCATGCCCGCTCTTTCGCCTTGATCATCCTTGTGACAAACTCTAAGCGCGCAGGCGCCCGGCGCAACACACAAAGGCGCCAAGGGCGCGCGGCAGGGCGTATCGCTCGGCGCCCGCGCCGCAGCAGGAGGAGACGCGCAATGTTCCGAGGATCGATCCCCGCCCTTGTCACCCCCATGAAGGGCGGCGAGGTGGATTTCGAGACGCTGCGCGCGCTGGTCGAGTGGCACATCGCCGAGGGCAGCCACGGTATCGTTCCCGTGGGCACCACCGGCGAAAGCCCCACCCTGACCCATGACGAGCACGAGCAGGTGATCGAGGCGGTGGTCGACGCCGCCGGCGGGCGCGTGCCGGTGATCGCCGGGGCGGGGTCCAACAACACGATCGAGGCGATGCGCTTCATGCAGCACGCCGAGCGCGTGGGCGCCACCGCCGCGCTGGTGGTCACGCCCTATTACAACAAGCCCACCCAGGCCGGCATGATCGCGCATTACCGCGCGCTGCACGACTGCTGCACGCTGCCGATCGTCATCTACAACATTCCGGGGCGGTCGGTGGTGGACATGAGCCCGGCGACCATGGGCGCGCTGGCCGCGCTGCCGCGCATCATCGGCGTCAAGGACGCCACCGGGCGGCTGGAGCGCGTGAGCCAGCAGCGCGCCGCCTGCGGGCGCGACTTCGTGCAGCTGTCGGGCGAGGATGCGACCGCGCTGGGCTTCAACGCGCATGGCGGCGTGGGCTGCATCTCGGTCACGGCGAATGTGGCGCCGCGGCTCTGCGCCGAGTTCCAGGAGGCGACGCTGGCGGGTGACTATGCCACCGCGCTGGACTATCAGGACCGGCTGATGCCGCTGCACGAGGCGATCTTCGTCGAACCCGGACTGGTCGGCGCGAAATACGCCATGTCGCGGCTGGGCAAGTGCGAACCCGACGTGCGGCTGCCGCTGATCGGGCTGACCGACCCGGCCAAGGCGCAGATCGATGCGGCCATGCGCCATGCGGGGCTGCTGAACTGAGCGGGCGTGCTCATTGACCAGGCTGAGGCAACGCGCGCGCGCAGCGACGGCCCGCGGTGCGCCGATACCGTGCCCGGGCTCTGGCGGTTTATTCCAGCCAGCTCCGCAGAACGGCAAGGCTGTGCGCCTGCGGACGCCAGATCGCCGTGCCGGGGGCGGCCCGGCGATGCGCGGCGGCCTTCGGCCTTTGCTCCGCGCAGGATGGCTCGGATGCCCCAAGCTGGTCGGGGATCACGCTAGCCCGCCCCGGCCTGCGCGGCGGGCGGCGTCGCGAATTGCAGCGCGTGCAGCCGCGCAAAGGTGCCGCCCTGCGCAAGCAGCGCCTCATGGCTTCCGCTTTCCACCACCCGGCCCGCATCCATCACCACGATCCGCTGCGCCTTGCGCACCGTGGCCAGCCGGTGCGCGATCACCAGCGTGGTGCGCCCCTGGCTGAGCCGCTCCAGCGCGCCCTGCACCAGCGCCTCGGAGCGCGCGTCGAGCGCGCTTGTCGCCTCGTCCAGCAGCAGGATCGGGGCGTCGCGCAGGATCGCGCGCGCGATCGCCACGCGCTGTCGCTGCCCCCCCGACAGCGCCGAGCCGCGCGGCCCGGCACGCGTGTCCAGCCCCTGCGGCAGCTCGTCGGTGAACTCGGCCACATGCGCGGCCTCGATCGCGGCGCGCAGCTTCGCCTCGGGGACATCGCGCAGGCCCATCAGGATGTTGTCGCGGATCGGCTCGTCGAACAGCGCCGCGTCCTGGCTGACCACCGAAAACAGCCCGCGCAGCGCCGAAAGCTCCATCCGCGCGATATCCTGCCCGCCGATGCGCACCGTGCCCGCTTGCGGGTCGATCATCCGCGTCAGCAGCGCGAACACCGTGCTCTTGCCCGCCCCGGACGGGCCGACGATGGCGGTGGTCTGCCCGGCCTCGGCGCGCAGATCCAGCCCGCGCAGCACCGGTTCGCGGCCATAGGCGAAGTGCACCCCGCCGATGTCGATGTCGCAGCCGTCGCGCCCGGGCACCGGCGCATGCGGCGGCGGGGGCGAGACGATGCGCGGCGCGGTGTCGATCAGCCCATGCATGCGCTCGGCGCTGGCAAGGATGTTCTGCCAGAACGCGGCCAGCGCGCTGATGTTGCGAAGCGGGTCGAACATCAACGTGATCGCGGTGAAGAAGCTCATGAACTGCCCGACGCTGCGGCTGCCGTCGATGATCTGCATGCCGCCGACGATAACGACAGTGGCGAACCCGATCGCCGCGGCCACGTCGATCACGCTGGGCGCCGCGTCCTGCCCGATCTGGGCGCGCACGGCGGCGCGGCGAAACCGCGTGACATCGCGCGCGAACCGTGCGCTCTCGCGCGCTTCGGTGCCGCTGAGCTGGATCGTGGCGATGCCGTGGAAGATCTCGTCCAGCCGGTTCGACAGCGCGGCAGAATTGACGCGGGCCTCGCCGCTCTTGCGGCGGATGCGGCGCTGGATGGCCAGCATCGGCAGCACCATCGCCGGGATCGCCACCAGCGCGATCAGCGTCCACAGCCAGTCCATGTAGAGCGCCACCGCCGCGAGCGCGACCAGCGCCGTGCCGTCGCGCCCGACCCGGCTGAGCACGTTGCGCAACAGCTCGATCAGCGCCAGCGTGTCGCCCTGCACACGCTCGATCAACTGCCCCGGCGAGTGCAGCTGATAGAAGCCCTGATCCATGCGCAGCAGGTGCGCGACAAGGCTCTCCTGCATCTCGGCGCGGGTTTTCTGGGCCAGATGCGTGGTGACGATGCGGTTGCCCAGCCGCGCCGAGCCGCGCAGCAGCAGGATCGCGGCCATCGCCAGCGCCACCAGCCAGATCATGCCCCCGTCACCCGCGATCAGCACATCGTCGAAGAGCGGCTGCACCAGGTAGCTCATGGCACCCAGCATCGCGCCTTCGACCGCCAGCAGCACCAGCGCCAGCAACAGATAGGCCCAGCGCTTGCGGATATAGCCCTGCCACAGCCAGCGGGCGAGGGTCCGGTCGGTGGTGGTCGGGCGCGGTGTCGGGGTGTCGGTCACGCGGGCGCTTCCTGCGGGGACGGGTTCCGGGGCGGCTTTGCGCGCCGGGCAGGCCCCGCGCACGGGGTCCGCATAGCGCGTTTGCGCGGCCGCGAAAACCCGCGCGGGCTCAGCGCCGCGCCGAGACGTAGTGCCCGTGCTGACCGCCGGTCTGGTTGACATCGACATGGGTTCCGTTGCCGACCTGCAGGACAAAGGCGAAATTGCCGCCATTGACCTGCGAGACATCGGCGCTGTGGCCGGTGCCGATCTGGCGCACGATCACGGTGTTGCCGTTCCCGTCCTGATGGATGTCGGCACGATTGTTGGCGCCGAACTGGCCGACCGAGGCGGTGTTGCCCGCATGCCCCCCGCCGCGGCGCTGCAGCTTCGGAGCCTGCAGGCCGGCGCGGTTGGCCAGGTGCTGCGCGACCTGCGCGGCCTTGGGGCCGATGCCGTGGCGGTCGCCAGGCCGGGACTGGGCCTCGGCCGGCTGGGCAGTCAGCGCCAGCGCCGACGCCAGCAGCGCAGCGGTGGCGATCAAGGCGGGGCGGACGGGGGTGAGACGGGGCATGGGGGCGGTCCTTTCGTGTGACGGTCGGCAGGGATGGCTCAGCGCGGGTGGCTGCAGGCGCGCTCCAGCGAGCCCGCGCGCAGGGTCAGGTCGGCCGAGACCGTGCGCGACGTGCCCGACACCGTGGCCTCGCCCAGATGCACGGTGGCGCCCGCGGCGGCGTCGAACTCGCCGGACTGGCGGATCGTGGACCGTCCGCCGCTTCCGGCGCTGTGGATATCGAGCGCGTAACTGCCGCGTAGCGCGGTGCCGGCATGGGCCAGCGCCTCGAGCTTGACCGAGGATCGGCCGATATCGGTCAGGCGCAGCTCGCAGCGCAGCGGGTCGTCCTTGGCGGAGGTGTTGGCAGACGTGGTCATGGAGGTGCTTCCCAACGTGGCGGCGCAGGCGGCGCCGGTGACGATCAGGGCGGTGAGGGCGGCGGGAACGGGGGTCATGGCGTGTTTCCTTTGGGGGGCGCAAGGCGGGTCCGCGGACCCGCCCGCGCCGATGGGTGGGTCAGTCCTGGATGATCAGCACCACGTTGCCGCTGCCGTGCTGCGTGGTGCTGGCCTGGTTGCCCGAACCGTTCTGGATCACGCCCACGGCGTTGCGGTTGCCGGACTGGGTGACGGTGGCGTCGTTGCGGCAGCCATGCTGCGACACCCCGACGATGTTGCGCCGGCCGCTCTGATCGACATCGGCGACGTTGGCGCAGCCGGTCTGACCGACGCTGACGCGGTTGCGCGCGCCGTCCTGCGTGGTCAGCGACAGGTTCCCGCGCCCGCGCTGGGTCACCGAGATGCGCTGGCGCTGGCCCGACTGGGCGGCGGCGGCCTCGTTGCCCCAGCCGGACTGGCTGACATGGGTGCGCGACTGCGCGTCGGCGGGCAGTGCCGCAAAGCCGACCAGCACCGCCACGCCGATCGCGGAGGCAAGGCGCAGGGGGCGGATGGCGGTGCGGGGAACGGTGAAGGTCATGGGATCGGTCTCCGGTGTTGCGTTGCTGTCATGGCGCGGGCCGTCCGGGCGCTGGTGCCGGCTGCGGCGTCCGCCGGGATCGATCAGCCGCAGACCGGGCCTGCCGGGCAATATCGCCGCGCTGTCAGGCGATGACCGGGGCGCTGCTATCGGATAACCGCAGCCTTCGCGCGCTGCCCATTCGCTGTGCAGATCGCCCTTTTCCCGCCTGCGGCGATGGATTACGCTCGCGCGCATGAGCACCGCCCTGATCACGCACCCCGACGCGCTGGAGCATGTCACCCCGCAGGGGCACCCCGAACGCGTGGCACGGCTGGAGCGCG